>JANOGZ010001332.1:0-2404 GCA_031406255.1 Pyrinomonadaceae bacterium
ACTTCGTCGTGTGACGGCGGTTCCAGAGGGGATTGACGGGCACTAAATTTCCACCGTCATCTTTTGCCTTTAATTTTTCCGGGACCACCGTGTAGGCGCAGCGCGTCCCCGTGAACCCCGCCGTCTTGGAAAAACTGCGGAACTCGATGGCACGCATCAGGGAATTCTCCTTTAAATTGTGGTCTGAGGTTGTGGACGACGGGATATAACCGCAAGAAGGAAAGGGGGATTATATACACTTTCCAAATTTATACAATGATATTTCGTCGGGCGCGGGCCGAGAAAGGTACTGACCGCGCCCGCGCGGCAAACGCTGAGGTGTCTCACGCGGGTTGTTACGATGGCTAATGGACGTGCAAGATAGATGGGCAATAACTGGCGGGCTCGCGCGAGGTTTGGAGCAGAATTGACGCGCCCGTGAAGCCTCTGTTACCCTTTTCGTTTCTCGCCGGGAGACGAATTTTCACTGAAAGGATTTATCAAATTTATGGCTCGTGATGTATTTATTCTGGGTGGCAAGCGGACGCCGATGGCCGAATATGTCGGCGCGCTGAAGGATGTGAAAGCGATCGATCTCGGCGCGGCCGCGGCGCGCGGGGCGCTCGAAGCGACGGGTGTCGCCGCCGAAGAGATCGACCACACCGTGATCGGCAACGCGCTGCAAACTTCGGGCGATGCGATCTACGGCGCGCGTCATGTGGCGCTCAAGGCGGGCGTTCCCGCGACCCGTCCGGCGCTCACCGTTAATCGTCTGTGCGGCAGCGGCATCCAGTCGATCGTTTCCGGCGCGCAGATGATCCAGCTCGGCGAGGCGACGACGGCGCTCGTCGGCGGTATGGAATCCATGTCGCAGGCGCCGCACGTCATCTACGGCGCGCGCTCAGGCTTTCCGCTCGGCCAGGGAAAGCTCGAAGACAGCCTGATGGTCGCGCTGCTGGATACCTACTGCAACACGACGATGGCGGGCACGGCCGAAAACCTCGCGCGGCGCTACGAAGTGACGCGCGAAGAGCAGGACCGCTACGCGCTGCGCTCGCAGCAGGAGGCGGCGCGCGCGCAGGGAGCGGGCGTCTTCGCCGAGGAGATCGTTCCGGTCGAAGTCAAAACCCGCAAGGGCGTCAAGGTGGTCGACCGCGACGACCACCTGCGGCCCGAGACGACGCTCGAGATTCTGGCGAAGCTCCCGACGGCTTTCAGCAAAGACGGCTTCGTCACGGCCGGCAACGCCTCCGGAATCGTTGACGGCGCGGCGGCGCTCGTCATCGCCGGCGAAGAATACGTCAACAAACGCGGCGCGAAACCGCTGGGACGCATCGTCAGCTGGGGCTATGCCGGAGTCGAACCCGAAGTGATGGGCATCGGCCCCGTCCCGGCCGTGCGCCAGGCGCTGGAGAAAGCCAATCTGAAACTCGAAGACATCGACCTCGTCGAGGTCAACGAAGCCTTCGCTGCCCAGTACCTGGCCGTCGAAAAAGAACTCGGCCTCGACCGCGCCCGCACCAACGTCAACGGCGGCGCGATCGCACTCGGCCACCCGCTCGGCGCTTCGGGGACGCGTCTCGTCCTCACCCTGCTGCTGGAGCTCAGGCGGCGCGGCGGGCGCTACGGCCTGGCAACAGCCTGCATCGGCGGCGGCCAGGGCATCGCGATCATCTGTGAGCGCGTGTAAGGAAGAGATAAGGGTTCAGGACGCAGAAACTTGCAATGTCAAGTTTTCTGCCCCACAAAACTTGCAATGGCGACCGAAGCGCTGTATTAATAGCCTCTCCGGTCGCCATTCGCGTCTTCAAGGCTTGATAAATCCATGAGAAGCACGGCGTAAACTATTAATTAGTTAACGCAAAAACGGGCTGCCGGTACCGTCCTGGCAGCATTACAGTGGTAACTCAAGAGCCTTTTCTGCGTTTTAAAGAAGAGTACTCGAAGACTGTCCCGAATTTTCCGGTAAAAGCGTCGTTAGCCTGTCAAGATAATCGTCTTTCCGTAAGGCAAGACCTGGCCCCAATCTAATCACTTACGAAAGGCTGTTGCTATGCGTGTATCCCGTCGTGGCAGACAGAGCTACAGTTCTGTGCGCCGTCAGTTCCTCGCAATCTCCATCGTTTTTTCCCTTCTTATAGCTCTCTTTCCTCTGCAACGACTCATATCCGTTATCCCGACCGCCGAGGCCGCCACCTTCGCTCCGAGCAATTTAGTTATCTATCGTGTCGGCGATGGCAGCGCTGCGTTAACTAGCGCGGCAACAGCAGTCTTTCTAGATGAGTACTCAGCTAGCGGCGGCACCCCAGTGCAGTCGATTGCTTTACCCACTACTCTCCCCACGGATACCAGTGATCCGAATCGAAGGCTCACGGCTGCCGGTTCGTCTACCTCTGAAGGGTTATTGACCCGCTCTACTGATGGG
>JANOGZ010001335.1:0-4653 GCA_031406255.1 Pyrinomonadaceae bacterium
AGTTCCCTGGCCCTGTCGAGTTTCTCGTCGCTGCTCGAAGTCGCGATCACGCGCGCGCCGTGCATCTTCGCGAACTGGAGGGCGAAGACCGAGACGCCGCCCGTGCCGAGCGTCAGAACCGTCTCACCCGCCTTCAGATTCCCGGAGCTGACCAGCGCGTGCCATGCCGTCACCGCCGCGCAGGGCAGGGTCGCCGCCTCCTCGAACGAAAGATGTTCGGGAATCCTGACCAGACCGTCTTCATCGAACGCGCCGTATTCGCGCAGCACTCCGTCCACATCTCCGCCACCGAGCGCGGTGCGATTCTTCTGCAGCGAAGGCGGGCCTTCGAGCCAGCCCTGCGTGAAGATCGGACAGACGCGGTCGCCGACTCTCCACTTCGTCACGCTTTCGCCGACGGCGACGACTTCGCCCGCGCCGTCCGAGAACGGCACGGCGGGCAATTTCGCTTTCGGGTTGTATACGCCTTTAAGAAACAGCAGATCGCGGAAATTCAAAGACGCGGCGCGAAATCCGACCACGACTTGATGGGCCGCCGCCTGCGGCTCGTCGCGCTCGACCAGGGCGATGTTTTCAATATTCCCGAATTGTCGAACTTCGTAAGCTCTCATTTTGTCCCTTCACACTATTTTCGGATTACTCCCCCCTCGCCGCCGGACGGCTCTGTTCCGCCCCTGTCCGCTCCGTCTCGTTCTCTGCCCCTCCGGAGTCACCACCGGGTTAGCGTCGGTATGCTGATCCCGTTCCGGAGCGGCGCGATTCTCGGAAAGGACTTTGATCGCACGTTTTCGTTCAGCATGGCGCCGGCTCTGAAACTCGTGAACCCAACCGGTCACGGTTGAAGTGACGTGGCGTGTGGACTCGCCCGCTTGATCTTTATTTTCGCGGTGAGCAACCGCTTGCGAGACACTTCCACGCTCGTCGCGCTTGATGATTTTGATTGAAGGTTTCTTTGACATCGTGTTACTCGGCCTCAGGCATTCACCGAACGGACGTGTTTGCCTATGAGGCGTGAGAGCGACTCCCTTGAAGTCGCGCCGACCACGCGCTCCTCCTCTTTGCCGCTACGGAAGAGGATCATCGTCGGAATACCCTTAATGCCGTAACGCTGCGCGATAGACGGGTTGTCGTCGACGTTGAGTTTGACGACCCGGGCGCTGTCTTTGTACTCGTCGGCGACGGCTTCAACGACCGGAGCCACCATCCGGCACGGAGCGCACCACGCGGCCCAGAAATCCACCAGCACCGGCTTATCCGACTGGAGAACCTCTTCCTCAAAAGATGTGTCGCTCACCTCTCTGACATGCTCACTCATGACTGCTGCTTCCTTTCACCTGGCTATTGAGTTCTTTCCGCTGATCCGCTTTTACTGAGGCGCAGGGCTGTGACACGCTTGCGCTCGAGCTCGCCGACTCGGAGTGACGCGCGCTCTGATGGAGGCCGGCGCCGGCTCTTCCAGCGCGTCATCGAGCGCCCTTGCCCCGGCTAGGCTCTCGCCGACTTTCGCCGGTCGGCGCCTTTCGGTTTTATCGCTTTGCTGTGTGATGGTTTGAGGCGGCGCTGGAGTTCGCTCGTGTACTCCTCGAGCACATCGGGGCGGGCGCGCAGGAGTTTGAACTGCCCTTCGGCGCGGGCCTCCACCAGGCCCGCATCCACCAGCTCCTTCAGGTGGTGTGAAACGGTCGCCTGCGCCACGGGGAAACGTTCGACCACCGCGCCGCAGCTCAACTCGCTGCCCGCCCCGACGATCACCGCAAGGATCTCGAAGCGGCGCGGGTCGGCGAGGGCTTTAGCTATCCTCTGAAACTGTGCTGCGTCCATACATACCACCCTTGATACATATATACAATCATCTATATGACTTGTCAACCTCGCCGGGCCGAAAGCCCTATCGCGAGCGCCAGGCAAGTTTGCTTACGAAGGAGACGATTTCCCGGAGGGTGCGATCAGGCCGATCGCGGTGCGGGCTGTGTCCGCAAGCCGGAAGGATCACACTCTCGACAGGCCCCCGGCACCCTCTCGCGATGGCTTCAACCTGCCGCAGTGTTCCGTACTCATCCTCCTCACCCTGTATCACAAGCACCGGCACGCTTATGTTCGGCAGATACTCCTCGATGTTCCAGGAGCGGAAAGCTGGATCAAGCCAGACCTTGTTCCACCCCCAGAAAGCGCACTCGGCGTTCTCGCCGTGGTGGCGCTCCAGCCTGCGCTTCAGATCTCCGCTACGATAGTTTTCGGCGGCCCTCGCGATGCTTTCGACGCTGATGTCTTCGACGAAGACGTGAGGCGCTTCCAGAATTAGTCCGCGCACCTGTGCGGCGTGCCCGCTCCCGGCGTAAATCATCGCGATAGATCCTCCATCGCTGTGGCCGACGAGGATTCCGTCGCGCACTTCCATCGCTTCGAGTACCTGCGGAAGCGTGACCAGGGCCTCCCGGTGCATGAAGTTTGGGGGGCGCGGCAGAGCGATCGGATCGGAGTTGCCATAGCCCGCGCGGCTGTAGACGAGAGCCCCGCATCCTGTCGCCTCGGCGGCTCGACGTGGAAAATCGCGCCACATCGAGACGCACCCCAGCCCCTCGTGCAGGAATATCAAAGTCGGCGCCGCACCGGGGGGCGGCCCCCACCAGGCGCACTCGAGTTGATGACCGCCGGCCGGCACGCGCATAGTTACTTCTCATTAAAGCCGAGACGTTTTGTGATTAGCATCACGACGAGCGAGCGATGGGCTGGACGTCGCGCAGCGCGTCGTCGCGGCGCTGCCGCTCCGGCCAACGGCGACATGGGTGCTGTTAAGTGAACCGGTTTCCCGGCGACCAGGGGAACGAAGCGGCCGCCTACGTCCCGTCAGGGTTTGGTAGACGGACCATCCTTTCGACTAAATGCTCGAGCATCCTGTCACCGTCATCGCACAGGCCCGTGTGAACGGGCGAAGTCTGGATGATCGTGCTGCGCGGCGACACCAGCCAGTGGAAGCGGGCCCGCGCCGGGAGTAGCCCGATCGGGCCGGCCTCGGCGCCTCCCTCACAGATTAAGGGGATGGCCTCCAGGTGCTTCAGAATGGTCGCGGGATCAAGCGTCGGGTCGAGCGCCGCCAGCCGGCCACGGTCTAATTCGATTCCAGCCTTCAGGAAATTCATCACCGGGCATGAGACGATCACGCCCGCGTTGATGAACTCCTCCCGCTCGACCCTGGGGACGACGCGGATGACGGCGTAATCAAAGGGACAAAGCTCGGGCATCCGCCGCCTCCTTTACGAACTGCCGAGGGAGTGACAGCCGCGTGAGCAGGTACTGCGCGTAAGCGGCCCGGTGCTCCCCGACCTCCGCGAATCGCGACTCCGTGGTGAGCCACTCGTTCGGAATGAGCGTCAGGATGTCTTCAATGATGTCCGGTGTTACTCTCCGGCTCAACGTCGCGTCGGCCTGCGGCAGTTCTCCGGCAAATGGCAGCAGGACATGCTCTTTAATCTGCGGGAACGGGCTCCGGCTGCGCTCAAGGTAATTCAGCCAGTCATGATGAAAGTAGAAGGCCGTGCCGTGATCGATCATCCAGAGCTTGTGGCGCCAGATGAGCAGGTTCGTGTTGCGCGAAGTGCGGTCGACGTTAGTCACGAACGCATCGAACCAGACTATGGCCGACGCGAGTTCTGAAGCTGGCTTATCAACTACCGGGTCGGAGGTGATTGAGCCCGGCAGATAATCGAGGGCGAGATTGAGTCCGGCGCTCGCCCTGATCAAATCCTGGATCTCAGGATCAGGCTCGGTGCGGGCGAGCTCAGGGTCAAGCTCGACGAAGACGATCTCCGGCACCGGCAAACCCAGGGCGCGTCCCAGCTCACCGGCTATTAACTCGGCGATCAGCGCCTTCAGTCCCTGGCCGGCTCCCCGGAACTTCAGCACGTAAAGACCGTCGTCGTCGGCCTCCACGATGGCCGGCAGCGACCCGCCTTCACGAAGCGGAGTGACATACCTGGTGGCAGTGACCGTTCTCAAATTCAAAGCAGCAACTACCGCTGTGTATCTCGCTCTCTGAATAACGGCTCGAATGTGCGAGTTGTATGTTCCGTAACGCTCGGCAGGGGTTCGCGGGGGGCATCAATCTGCGCCGCAGGTTGTCCGCCCGGCTTTTGTCCCTTCGGCTCGGCAGCATCACCTGGCCAATGATAGATTACTAGGAGCTTGGATAGTTGACGAATAAGCAGCACCGCGATGATCAGGATTACCAGCAGGGAGAAAAATATAAGCGCCATCCCGCCGCCGGATAAGCTGACTCCGCGCTCTACCAGGTTGATCGCAAACGCAAGGATCATCCCGAAGCCACCCAGACTGATCATCGCCGTCGCAATCGAGATCGCCCAAACCGCTCCGGCCACTTTGGTAGAAGGCACAACCGCTTCGACTTTATTCGCCAGCGGAGCCAGGTTTGCCCCGCAGCGGTTGCAGTAGATCAAGGATTGGGGCAGTTCCGCACCACAGGATTGACAGTACATGGTCTTTCACCTCTTCTGCCTGTACGATACTGCACGTCGGTCGGTTCGCTAACATTTTCGGGACGGAGGCGCGCCTCACACCAGCCATGCCGAGAATCCTTCCATATAGCTCTCATGAAAGAGCATGAGGAGCCCGGTAGCGGGGCGTCTGCCGCAAGCG
>JANOGZ010001343.1:0-1512 GCA_031406255.1 Pyrinomonadaceae bacterium
CGATACAAGGACCTTTAAAATCATGAAGCTGTTCATCGTTACGGCTGCGACCTTGAGCTACGTGGCGCTGGTCTTTGGCAATAACCTGCCCTTTGTGTCGGCGCGGCGGGCCACTCTTGCTTTTGATGGAAGAGTAGCAGAGAAAGAATATATTCTGGCCCAGAACACCGGCAACGTCGATAATCCGGGTGAAGTGCCTTTCGATCACACCGGGCACAGTACGAAGAATTACAGTATTGACGGCACACGAACCATAGCCTGCGCGGAGTGTCATCATACGGATCAACCGAAGGCAGAGGCGTTAAAACTACCGCCGCTCGAATCGGCCGACCCTCCCGACAGGACGACAACCCTGACGGCCGACCTGCTGGCGACAGACCCGAGCGCGCCCGACGTCAAGAACTGCCGTGCCTGCCATACGCCACTCGGCGAAAAGCCCAGAGCGTGGCCGGAAATTCCGAAAGTGATTTATGAGGGCGAAACGGAATCAGTGACGATGACCAATGAAGAAGCCTACCACCACAATTGCAACGCCTGCCATGATCAGGCGCTGATCCTGAGACCCAGTTTAAGGATGCCCGGCTCGCAAGAGTGCGCCGCGTGTCATAACGGGAAGTGATAAGGCTCCCGGCGAAGATCGAAGAATAAGGGTTGGCTGAGCGCGCGGCCGCTCTCCTCCCGGCGGGGAGGATGTTTGCGATCGCGAGTGCGCGGGAGGCCGCCTCTCTGCGTTGAACTGGAGTGAGTGACCGGATATAGTGAATGCGGTAGTGTTTTTCACCTGAGCAGGGGGATGTTTGGCATGTCCGAAAGTGGAGTTTCAGAGACGTCGCCGTTGTTTGATCAGCGACCGTGGGGATCGTTCACGGTGCTCGATGAGGGAAATAATTACAAGGTCAAACGCATCGAAGTGTTGCCGGGCAAGCGCCTGAGCTATCAGAAACACGCGCGCCGCGCCGAGCACTGGATGATCGTCGAAGGCACAGGAAAAGTCACGCTCGACGATCGCGAAATCATCGTCCGCACAGGCGAAACGATTGATGTTCCGATCGGAGCAGCCCACCGCATCGAGAATCCCGGAAAGGAAAATCTCGTCTTTATCGAAATCATGCGCGGCGCTTACCTCGGTGAGGATGATATCGTGCGCCTCGCAGACGATTTTGGCCGCCTCCCCGAAAGCTAAGACCCTCGTTCGAGCGACGGCGCGACGCCGCAGCTGAAGCGAAGCCTTCCCACTTCAATTATTAAGAGCACGCGAATCAAATTATAGCGGTGTGCAGATCAGTGCGACTCCTTTAGAGAGCAGCCTGAAGGCTGCTCTCTAAAGCACGCTAAAGCGTGGACTCTCAACGCGGGTCGCTCTCAATTGAGACCCGCTGTAGTCTCTCGCAGACGGTCGGGCCGATGCGCTCCTCACTGCTTTTCGTTCAGTGCTTTCCGCGATGGTGTTCCGGGGCGTCTCTGTGTACGCCCGGCGTCTTGTACCCGCGCAGGTGGTCGTAGCGCTCGATC
>JANOGZ010001359.1:0-1597 GCA_031406255.1 Pyrinomonadaceae bacterium
GCCAAGAGCAGGGATCAGAGATTCGGCGCGGCGCGCTATGTCGCCTACGTGCTCCCGGATAAGGGCGCCCCACGGTGGGTTGAGCTGGGAGAAGCGGTGAGCATCGAGGCTGACGTCAAGAGTCTGCGCGCCGCGCTGAAAAATCCGCGCAGTCCGCTCGTGAAGCGCGCGGCGCGAACGCTGGATGAGCGCGTGATGCGCCCGGTTCGCACGATCCTCGGCAACACTCGGATGATCTTTCTCTCACCGGATGGAGCGCTTAATCTGATCCCCTTCAGCGCTCTTGTCGATGAAGGAAACCGCTTTCTGGTCGAGAACTACTCGATCAATTATCTGACGAGCGGCCGCGACCTGTTGCGTTTGCAGGTGCACGCAAACGCACGGCAGAGGCCGATGGTCTTTGCTGACCCGGCGTTCGATCAGTCGCCTCCTGCTCCCGCAACAGGTGGATCGGTCGAGAACAATGAAGGTAGTCGCTCAGCCGGCATCGCCCAATTGAAATTCGGTCGACTGCCCGGCACCGCTGAAGAATCGCAAGCGCTCAGCGCGATCCTGCCGGACGCGCAGATGCTCAATCGCTTGCAGGCAACGGAGGCGGCGATCAAACAGGTGAGCGGGCCGAGCATTCTGCATGTCGCCACGCATGGCTTCTTCCTCGACAGCTAGCCGCCGACCGCCGCGGAAGATTCGACGCGCGGCATCAGTATTGATCTCAACGTCGGCGACGCGCGGCAACCGCGGCGAACGCCGAGCGGTGAAAACCCTTTACTGCGCTCCGGCCTCGCTTTCATGGGTGCTAACGAGCAGCGGGGCGGAGCCGGAGAAGACGGCATCCTGACGGCCTTCGAAGCCGCCAACCTCGACCTCTGGGGCACCAAACTGGTAGTGCTGTCAGCCTGCGAAACCGGCATCGGGGAAGTCAAAAACGGCGACGGCGTCTACGGTCTGCGCCGCGCTTTAGTCCTCGCCGGGGCCGAAAGCCAGGTAATGAGCCTGTGGCAGGTCAGCGACCGGGCGACGCGCGAGCTGATGGTCGAATATTACAAGCGCTTGCAGGCCGGCGAAGGCCGCGCCGAGGCGCTCCGGCAGGTGCAGCTGGGGATGCTCGCGAGTGAGGAGCGGAGCCATCCTTTTTACTGGGCCAGTTTCATTCAATCCGGCGAGTGGAAGAATATGCCTGACAAATCAGCAGACGCGAAGTAGTCCGAGAGGATCAATCCGCACGAAAAGAGTGTTTACGCACCGCCTGATCCCATTACTAGACATTAAAGCTTTAATCCTTATAATCTTTCTGTTTTCATCGAAGTGATACTCTTTTCCGAAGACTCTTGTTAAGGATTATGCGCCGCGACATACTTGAACGACGCCCCTGTATTGAAAAGTGGATTGCCGAACATCGTCCGAAGGCGTTCATGTGTCGCGAATTGCGCTGTAAACCAGTAACATTGAACAGCTACTTAGCTAGGATGCAGATTGAATATGCAGGCAACATGGGTGGTAAAGGATACAAGTATTGTCCAACGCGCAGGAAGGCTTATGACTTTCTACAAAAAGGTAGTCTCATTAGTAATGTGAATCAGGGGTTGAAAACTAAGAG
>JANOGZ010000108.1:0-7516 GCA_031406255.1 Pyrinomonadaceae bacterium
ATCGGCGCTTCATCGCGTTCACCCTCGCCGATGACGATCCGGCCGCGCATCGGTACCGTATCCATCACCTCGCGCATCGCCTCGACGGCAACGTGATCTGAATATTTCCGGTCGCCCTGCCCCATCGTGCGTGCCGCCGCAATCGCCGCCGCTTCGCAGACGCGCAAGAAATCCAGAGATAAATGTCCCGTCTTTAATTCTTGACCCATCTTCTCAAGTCTCCCGATTTAAAGTTGTCGCCGTGAATCTTCCGCTAGAATGAAACTGCTGGCCAATGGAAAGGCGACCGCCATACTAGCAGAGCGCGCGTCGAAATTATAGAGGCACGGACCCCGCGCGGTGGCGGCGGCGCGACTGATCGCAACTGACGACCACGCGCGCCATCACAGATCGACACCACACATGACCGGCTGACCGCTGATGGCTGATCGCTTACGTTTTTTCTTCGTCGTCTAATCGGCGGCGACGGCCTCGCGACATTCGGTCGGCTTCCAGGGCGGGAGCGTCTTGCGCGCTGCTTTCTCTTTCTTTAAACCGAGCGCCCAGTCCGCTTGCATCAGCGTGTGGATATCACGTGTGCCCTCGTAGATGACCGCCGCTTTGCAGTTGCGCAGGTAACGCTCGACGGGGTAGTCGTTTGAATATCCGTTCGCGCCGTGAACTTCGATGGCCATCGAGGCCGCCTTTTCGCTGCGGATGGTCGCCTGCCACTTCGCCAGCGAGGTTTCGCGGGCGTTGAGCGCGCCCTGATTCTTCAGGAATCCGGCGCGGAGCCACAGCAGATGGGACATTTGATAATCCGCCTCCATCTCCGCGATCTTCTGTTTGACGAGCTGGTGGTTGGCGATCTTGGTGCCGAACGTCTCACGCTCGTTGGCATATGCGATCGAAGCATCACGCGACGCGCGGATCAGCCCGGTCGCGCCCGCCGCGACGGTGTAGCGACCCTGCTCTAAAGCGAACATCGCGATCTTAAAACCCTCGCCCTCTTCACCGACCATGTTCTCAGCGGGGACGCGCGTATCCTGCAGCGAGAAATAGCCGGTGTTGCCCGCGCGAATGCCCATCTTGCCGTGAATCGTGCCCGACGTGAATCCTTTCATCGAGCGTTCGACGATGAAGCAGGACATCCCCGTATGATCGCGGCGGCGGCGCTTCTCTTCGTCCGTCCAGCAGAAGAACAGGAAATTGTCGGCCACGTCGCCGAGGCTGATCCACATCTTCTCGCCGTTCAAAACATACTCGTCACCGTCGCGCCGCGCCGTGGAACGCGAGCCGACCACGTCGGAACCGGCGCCCGGCTCGGTCAATCCGTAGGTCGCCATCTTCTCACCTTTGGCCTGCGGCACGAGGTACTTGCGCTTTTGCTCCGCGGTCCCCCACGTGAGCAGCGTCAGCGAGTTGAGGCCCGTATGCACCGACATGATGACGCGCATAAAAGTATCAACGGCTTCGAGTTCTTCGCACACCAGGCCGAGCGAAATGTAATCAAAACCGGCCCCGCCGTATTCTTCCGGAATACACACGCCGAGCAAATTAAGCTCGCCCATCTTATCGAAGATGGAGCGGTCGAAGTGCTGCTTTTCATCAAGCTCCTTAATGCGCGGGGCAACTTCCTTCGTGGCATAATCGCGCACGGTCTGGCGTATCGCTTTGTGATCATCGGTCAACTGGAAATCAATCATTCTCGATTCTTCCTTACAGAGAAAAATAATGGACGCGGGCGCTTCACTTATGAAGCGCGCGGAAAAGCGTCTCGAAAAACTAAGGTTATTGCGGCGCGGGGCGTATACGGCACGGTATCTTACACCACACTGTTGCGCCGGCACAAAAGCCGCGACTCCGCAGCAGCCCCCGCAGAGGGGACGTAAAGAAATGCGCCCCACCCGAGTTTTCCACGCCGGGTGAAAAAGAGAGCGAGTCTCATTGTGGAGTATCCGGGGGCGCGCCCTCGATCAAGCTTTGCGCCGCCGCCTTCGCTTCTTCCAGCGTCCGCACGCGCCCATCCAATTGCATTTCGTAGACGGCATCAATAATCCGTTTAAATATCGGCGAAGGGTTCAGTCCCATTTCGAGCAGATGTCGTCCCAGGAGGATCGCCGCCGGAGGGTTCTGTTCGACTTCCAGCGCGCGCGCGTGGGTGATGAACCACTCCTGCGCTTCCGCGCCGTACCACTTCTCGCGCGGCACCCAGGGCGCATTGCGCCCGAGCGAGTCGGCGCGCGCGACGCGATACAGTAAATCCAATTCACACCGCCGCGCGAGCCGCCGAAAAGCGCCGTCTCCGATCTCATCGCGCTTCCGGTAAAACTCGCCCGGCTTCAAATGATCGCGCACCAGCGCGACGACCTGCGCGCGCACGTCGTAGCCGTCGAGCGTGTGTATCTTCAAGCGATCGAGGAAGCTCTCAGTCGGCGCGATTCCCGCCGTATCATGGCCGTGCGAGCGCCAGCGTCCTTCGCTGAACTCGGTCGTCGCGGGCTTTCCGAAATCATGGCACAGGGCCCCCAACATGACCGTGACCTGCTTGGCGTAAGGAAGATCATCAATCAACTCGCGCGCACGATCAACGACAAGCCAGGTATGAACATCTACTGGACCCTCCGGATGCCATTCTGTTTCTTGTGGAACGCCGGTGAGCGCTTCGATCTCGGGAAAGAGCTGGGCGGTCGCGCCGAGTTCGCTTAAGAGTTTGAATCCGATAGACGGATGACGCGCGCCGAGCAGTAGTTTTTCCATCTCGCCCCAGACGCGCTCGGGCGGCAGATCCGTCAGGTCAATCGCGCGGCACAACTCGACTGTCTCAGCGTCGATCTCGAATTCGAAGCGCGCCGCGAACTGCGCCGCACGCAAAACGCGCAGGCTATCTTCCGCGAAAGTCTCGCGCGAAACGACGCGGAGGACTTTAGCGTCGAGGTCTCGACGGCCGCCGTACGGGTCGATGATTTCGCCGGTGAGCGGGTCGTACAGAATCGCGTTGATCGTGAAATCGCGCCGCCGGGTGGCTTCCTCGATGCTCATCGCGGGGTCGCCCTCGATGACGAAGGAGCGATGGCCGCGCCCCGCTTTGCGTTCGCGGCGTGGCAGCGAGACATCCAGATCGGAGCCGATCTTATAAACCGTAAACGCCTCGCCGACCGTATTGACGCTGCCGATCCCCTCCAGCAATTCGCGCAAGCGCTCCGGCGCGACGCCATAGATTTCGACGTCCCAGTCTTTTGGCCGGCGGCCCCTGAGCGCATCGCGCACGCCGCCGCCGACGAGCAACGCCCGTCCGCCCAGGGCGCTCACGCGATGCGCCAACGCTCGAATCTTATCGGGAACTTCAACAGCGAACATTGCTTGACGATTGAACTCATCCGGCAAAGTCATCCGGCGGGGAGAGGCTTTAATCTTCTTCCGGTTCTTCCCGGTCTTCCGGTTCTTCCGTTACTTCTTCATCGAAGCCGTCGTCTGGCGCATCGCCGACCCGAATCTGCACACCGCGCGTCGAAGGCAGGCAACTGATCACCTGCGCGCGTTCGACGCGCATCCGCTCAGGCGACGCGTGCCACAGTTTGACCCAGAAGCTGCGCGTCGCGCCGTGCACGATAAACGTCGAGCCGTCCATCATCACCGGCACCGGCTCGGCGAGCGTGCCGGCGCGCAACGCTTCGAGCAGTTCGGGAATGAACGGCCGGAACGTATCGAATTGCGTGATCACGGCCGCGTCTTCGATCTCCGCGGGCGGCAACTCGACCGCATCGTCGGATTCGAGCAGAAGCCGCGATTCGGTCTGCTGATTTAGCTTTTTGACGATCGCCATAATTCACAAGTCTGGAGTCTAGAGTCTGGAGTCGAAAGTCTGGAGTCGCAACGCCGATTGACTCAAGACTCCAGACTCTTCCGTAAATGTTCCCGGAGGTCGGCAACTTTGACGCGTTCCTGCTCCCACGTATCACGATCGCGCACGGTCACGGCCTCATCTTCGAGCGACTGGTGGTCGACGGTGATGCAGAAAGGCGTGCCGATCTCGTCCTGTCGCGCGTAGAGTTTGCCGATCCCGCCCGTATCATCATAAACGGCGCGCATCGCCGGCTGCAGCTGCCGTTTGAGCGTTTTCGCCATCCGGACGATTTCGGGCTTGTTTTTGGCGAGCGGCAGCACCGCCACCTTGATCGGCGCCATCTCCGGATGGAGTTTGAGAACAACGCGCTTCTCGCCTTTGTCGTTCGTGCGCTCGCTGTACGCGTCCATTAAGAGAGCCAGCACCGAGCGGTTGACGCCGGCCGCGGGCTCAATGACATAAGGATAAAAACGCTCTTTGGCCGCCTCGTCGAAATAAGAGAGGTCTTCGGTCGAATCCGGGTTGAGGCGTTTCCCTTCCGCGTCGGTCGGGTTCTTCGAGTGCGCTTTGAGATCAAAATCGGTGCGATTGGCGATCCCCATCAGCTCATCCCACTGGCGTTCTTCTTCTTCACGTTCGGGAAAGAAGCGGTAGTGAATATCCACGGTGCGCTTCGCGTAATGCGCCAACTCTTCCTTCGGCTGCTCGTAGAGGCGCAGATTCTCCGGACTGATGCCGAGACTCGTGTACCAATCGAAGCACCACTCGATCCATTCTTCATGGGCGCGCTCGTCGTCGCCGGGGCGGACGAAGTATTCCATCTCCATCTGCTCGAACTCGCGCGTGCGGAAGATAAAGTTTCCGGGAGTCACTTCGTTGCGAAACGATTTACCGATCTGCGCGATGCCGAACGGCAGTTTGCGGCGCATCGTCTGCTGCACCAGCAGATAGTTGATGAAGATGCCCTGCGCGGTCTCGGGCCGGAGATAGGCGAGCGCCGCCGGATCATCCTCTTCGGCGGCCGCGCCTATTGCTGTGCGGAACATCAGATTGAATGGACGCGGCTCGGTCAGATTCGTCGAGCCGCAGTTGGGACACTTCACCTGCCCCTGACGGATCGCCTCGGCGATGGTTCCACCGACAAACTTTTCATCCTGTGGGACGAAGTCCAGCTTGTCAGCCCGCAGACGACTATTGCACTCGCGGCAGTCGACCAGCGGGTCGCTGAAGGTATCTTCGTGGCCCGAATACTTCCACACGAGCCGGTTCAGGATGATCGATGAGTCAAGCCCCTCGATGTCGTCGCGCTCGTAGACCATCCGGCGCCACCACGAGCGCTTCACGTTGTTGCTTAACTCGACGCCGAGCGGGCCGTAATCCCACGCGCTCGCCAGCCCGCCGTAAATTTCCGCCGAGGGAAAGACGAAGCCGCGGCGCTTGGCAAGCGAGACGATGGTTTCGATACTGGATGCTGACACTTGTCCGTAATCCTCTGTGAAAGATGTTTCGCGAAGAAGAATGAATGGTAGCAGTCGGGCGCGGAAAATGGAAAGAAGAAAGGAGCGCGCAGACTCACTGCGCACTCCTTATCTCGAAAAACGATTCGAAGAGGTTTCGTTGAGGCTTCTACTTGGTATTAACGTCGACGTTGATCGTCCCGCCGCCGCCCTTACCACCGCCGAACATGCCTCCTCTGTATGCCAGGAAGGCCAGCACAATAACGATCACAAAGATTACCAGGACGGCGATCACTCCCGTATTACTGCTGCCATTACCTTCAGCCATACGCCCAAACCCTCCTTCAGAAGTTTTGTCACGCCACGCGAGCGAGACGTTTACAATAAACCATCAGCTTGAATTTTGACGAGTGTGCCTGAACGCTCTAGTTATCACACGTCGCGCTGAAGCGTCAATTAAAATCCACAAAAGGCGCGCCGCGCTTTTTTTACGAAGAAGCGCGGCGCGAGCTCTCTATTGCCCTGTCACCGGAGCGCGTGTCCGGCGCTTTTTAACGACGGCGCGGACGACGCTGCCGCGGGCTCTCGGGCGCAAACCGGACATCATTCGGCTGCACGGTCGGCGTCGGCGTCGGCGGTTGCGCGCCCTGCGGGACGACCCAGAGTTCGTAGGAATCGAGCTCGCGATAGCCGCCATTGATGACGACGATCCGGCTCGCGTCAATACCGCGCACCGTGACCAGATAAGTCCGCGCACGCGATCCGAGGTTATCGGCCTGGCCGATGCGGCTCGAACGGCCGCCGTAGACGATGATGTATCCGAACGCGCCGGGATTATTCTGTAATTCGATCGCCAGATTATCCAGCCGCGCCTTGTCATCATCATACGAGACGGATGGAAATTCATCGAAGCGCCGTGGCTGCACGGGCGGAAGCGCCGACGCGAGAATGCTCGTCGAAGACTGTGCCGTCTGCCGACACATGCGATCACCCGAGCCATCATCAACGACGAGGATCGCCGTGATTCGCTGCCTGCCCAGGCCGGTCGAATCAACCGTGATCGTGGGCGTGCCGGCGCCGCTGACGATGCGCGCCGATGGCGGGCTGACCGTCCACGTATAGTTCAGCCCGGACTGGCCGCCGTAGGCCACGTCTGCAGTAAACGTGATGATGTCACCATCGTTTACCGAAGCGGGCGCGGAGACATTGACCGGATACGGGCACGGCGACACCGGTGGCCGCGGAATAGAAACGGTGCGCGGCCGATAATTGAGCGCGATACACTCTTTGCGACCGGGAGCGATGTTGAAATCGCGCACCCAGCGCGTGCCGTTCGGGAAAAGTATTTCGACCGAGTGACGGCCCGGCGGGAGATCTATCAACCGCACGGAAGTGGTCGTCTCGCCAGCGGGTTTACCATCAATCAGGATCGGGTAACCGCCGGGACTGGTCGAGACCTCGATACGTCCATAGGGAAGCCGATCTTTTTGGGCGGCTTCGACCACCGCGCTAGGGAGAAAGCCCGACGCGACCAGCGCAAACAAAACCACACCCGTCAGACTCGCCGCCCGCGCGAAACGCGAAGAGACGCCAACCACCTGTTTTCGCTTCAGCATGATCAGACCTCCTCCGTGACGGCCGCCTCATCGCTCTGCTTGCCGAGGCGTGCGCGGCGACGACGCGCGCCGGCGCCAAGTGCTAAGAGGCTGGTGCCGAAAAGCAGCAGCGTGGCTGGCTCCGGAATCGGCACGTCGGGCGGCGTCGGCGTCGGCGGGAAAAGCGGCGTGAACGTGTCATCATCGCCACCACCTATGAAGGCCAGCGGAATGCCGGCGAGGGCGAGCAGCGGAAATTTCGGAAAACCGCCGCCGCCGATCGGCGGGACGAGAATCTCACCGCAATCGCAGATCGTTCCCGTCACATCTCCGAGATCGATCGTCTCGACGGTTCCACCCTGCGGCGCGGCCATATCGGTCGCGATGGATGAATTCCCGCCGGCGTCACCTGAAGACGCGCCGCCGTTACCGCGCGCGGTTTGCGTCGCGCTCGACGAAACGGGGACGCTTCCGCCCTGCGCCACAGCGCGCAGGCGAAGATCTACGTTCAGGCGGCCGTCTCTTCCATCAACGATCACTTGCACCACATCAGCGAACTGGATCGTACCGGCGCGGGCTGGCGCGGCGGCGACAAGCAAGACGCTGAGCATCATAGCGGCTAGGCGAAGGGCTCGATG
>JANOGZ010000111.1:0-5443 GCA_031406255.1 Pyrinomonadaceae bacterium
GCCGGACATCTCCTGCCCGACGGTCAGAGGCGTCGCGTCCTGCAGGTGTGTGCGTCCGATCTTCACCACGTCCGCAAACTCTTTCGCTTTTGCTTCGATCGCGTCGGTAAGCCGCTGGACTTCCAGGATGAGCCGGGTCATCTGCTCGGCGGCAGCGATGTGCATGGCCGTCGGAAAGGTATCGTTTGACGACTGCGACATATTGACATCATCGTTAGGGTGGATGGGCTTTTTGCTTCCCATACTTCCGCCGGCGATTTCGATGGCCCGGTTAGAGATAACCTCATTGGCATTCATATTGGTCTGGGTGCCACTCCCCGTCTGCCAGATTTTCAGAGGAAAATGCTCGTCGAGCTTCCCCCCGATCACCTCATCGCCGACTTGCGCGATGAGCCGCGCCTTCTCCGGCGACAGTTTCCCCAGGTCTTCGTTAACGAGCGCGGCGGCCTTTTTCAGCAGCCCCAGCGCGCGAATCATCTCGCGCGGCATCCGGTCGTCACCGATGTTGAAGTGAACCAGTGATCGCTGAGTCTGCGCCCCCCAGTACTTATTCGCCTGAACCGGGATTTCACCCATCGAGTCTGTTTCGATACGCGCCTCCGTATTCGCATCCGGTTGTTTCTGTTCAGCCGCTTCTCTGGTCATGAAAATGTTGTCCTTAAAAACGAAAAATTTGCCGAAGGCCCCGCGATGAAGTTTATCGCCGTCGGCGTATTGTCACAACCCTGGCTGACGGGCCGAGCGGACGCGAGAAACGCACTCCGCGGCGCAGGGTCTGGCTGGTGGCTTTGTCTTCAGCCGCCTTCCGTCGGCAGCCCCGCCTCTTTCCAGGCTTTCCAGCCGCCGGCCATCGACAGGACGTTTCGGTAGCCCATGCGCTGGAGCGAATCGGCGGCGAGCGCCGAGCGGTAGCCGCCGCCGCAGTAGAGGATCAATTCCGCCTCTTTGTCCGGCGCTTTTTGCTCGATGTCACGCTCGATGATACCGCGCCCCATGTGCTCCGCGCCCTGCGCATGGCCCGCCCGCCATTCATTGTCTTCGCGCACGTCGATCAGGCGCGCTCTCCCGCCCGCAGAAACGCGCGCCCGCGCCTCTGCGGCGGTCACTTCGCGGATGCGGCTCTTCGCATCGTCCACCAGTCGCAAGAATCCTTCGGAATGCTGCATATGGCTTGGCCTCACGCTCTCGGTTCAGGGTAAATTTACGGGCTCTTTTTCAGACCTCGCGTCGGCAATTGGCTGTCGGACGCGAGACGGATTATAATGCCGCTCTTTTGGAAAAGCCCAGACAACGCGCCTAGGTCAGGCTCTTCGCGGAAGGGGCGCGGCCGAGAGTAGTGCGGCACAAGCCACTTCTTCTGCGCCGGTGGTCGCGTCCATCATCTCAGAGGACGCTATCCTCGGGAGATGCGGTCGGGTACAGACGGAGACGAACCCTAAAGAGCGCCGTGGGCGACGCGCATGGAACATAAAAGACGTTTATAAGAGAGGAATCTGAAAAATTGGCTACGGAACAGTTTGACGTGACGATCATCGGGGGCGGGCCGGGCGGCTATGTGGCGGCGATACGCGGCTCGCAATTGGGCCTGCGCGTCGCGCTCATCGAGAAAGACAAGCGGCTCGGAGGAACGTGCGGCCTGCGCGGCTGCATCCCGACGAAACAGTTGTTGATGTCGGCGCATATCTATGAGCAGATGCAGCACGCGGCCGATTTCGGCGTGCATGCCTCGGGAATCCGCCTCGCCTTTGAAGACGTGCAGAAACGCAAAGACAAGGTCGTAATGAAAAACGCCAAGGGCGTCGAGTTTCTGATGAAGAAGAACTCGGTCACGGTATTCAAGGGCACGGGGCGGCTGGCCGGAGCGGGCAAAGTAGAAGTCACCGCCGAAGACGGCAAAAAAGAGACGGTCAACAGCAAAAATATCATCATCGCCACGGGTTCGATGGTTCGCCCGATACCTGGTTTCGAGACGGACGGCGAGCGCGTCGTTAATAGCGATCACATTCTCGAACTGAAAGAGGTGCCGAAATCGCTGATCGTGATGGGCGCGGGTGCCGTCGGCGTCGAGTTCGCTTCCGTCTACTCGCGCTTCGGCTCCGAGACGACGCTCGTCGAACTGCTGCCGCGCCTGCTGCCGCTGGAAGACGAAGAAGTCTCGGCGGAGCTGGCCAAAGCGTTTCGTAAACGAAAGATCAAGTCGCAGGTTGACACCAAGCTCGATGGGATGGAAAAGACCGACCGGGGCGTCGTCCTGACGGGTAAGACCTCGAAAGGCGAGGCCGTCAAGCTCGAAGCCGAAATGCTGCTGGTCGCCGTCGGTCGGATGCCCTACATGGAAGGGCTCGGGCTCGACGGCACGAAAATCAAGGTCGAGCGCGGAGCCATCCAGGTTGACGAATTCATGCGGACGGGCGAGCCCGGCGTGTACGCCATCGGCGATGTGATCCCGACGCCGTGGCTGGCGCACCTCGCTTCGAAGGAAGGAATCCTCGCCGTCGAGCAGATCGCCGGACAGCAGGCGCAACCGATCAACCTGCGCCGTGTGCCGGCGTGCACCTACTGTGATCCGGAAGTCGCCTCGGTCGGGCTGACGGAAGCGGCGGCGCGTAAAGAGGGCTACGAGGTGAAGGTCGGTAAGTTTCCCTTCTCGGCATCGGGCAAGGCGCGCATCCTCGGCGAGGAGGAAGGGTTCGTGAAGATCGTCAGCGAGGCGAAGTATGATGAGATCCTCGGCGTCCACATCATCGGCCCGCACGCCACCGAGTTGATCGCCGAAGCATGCGTCGCGATGCAGCTTGAATCCACGGCGGAAGAACTCGGACGCACCATCCATGCACACCCGACCGTTTCGGAAGCCGTGATGGAGGCCGCCGAAGGCGTGCATAATCTGACGATCCACATGTAAGAGGTCGGGCAGCGGGCGATCGAGCGGTAAAGCCTGTGGACGGGCGAGCCCGGCGCGGCGCGGCCGAATATATACTTATGAAAACTCAGACACGGCGCAAATCCACAAAAGCGGGAGCAAGTCAGCCCGCGACCGCGGCGGGCACGAGCCGAGAAAATAACGGGGCCGATGGAACGCCTGTGAACGCTGACGGAGAACTCATCTGCACCACCGAGACGAGCCTGACGAGAGAGCAGATGCTCGAGCTGTACCGTTACCTGAAGCTGACGCGCCTCGTCGAGGAGCGGCTCGTTAATCTTTACCGGCAGACGAAGGTTGTCGGCGGCGTCTTCCGCTCGCTCGGGCAGGAGGCGACGGCCGTCGGCACGGCTTACGCGCTCGAACCGGGGGATTTCATCACACCGCTGATTCGCGATCTCGGCGCGGTGCTCGTCAAAGGCATCCGCCCGCGCGAAATCTTCGCGCAGTATATGGCGAAGGCGTGGGGGCCATCCGAAGGGCGCGATTTGAACATTCACTTCGGAAACCTGGAAAAAGGCTTCATCGGACCGATCTCGCATCTCGGCGACATGATCCCGGTGATGAGCGGCATCGCGCTCGGCGCGCGGATGCAGAAGAAAAATCTGGTCGCGGTCGCCTATATCGGCGACGGCGGAATGAGCACCGGCGCTTTTCACGAAGGTCTTAATTTCGCGGCCGTCCAGCGATTGCCGCTGATCATCATCGCCGAACATAACTGGTATGCCTATTCGACGCCGACGTCGAAGCAGACGGCGGTGGAAAATCTGGCTGACAAGGCCGCCGGCTACGGCATTCCGGGTCATATCGTCGATGGTAATGACGTCATCGCCTGCTACGAAGTGACCAGAAAAGCGGCGGAGTTTGCGCGCGGCGGCGGCGGCGGCGCGGTGATCATCGAAGCGAAAACCTACCGGCGCAAAGGCCACGCCGAACATGATGACCAGCGCTATCTTCCGCCCGGCGAACTGGAGATGTGGGAGAAGCGAGACCCGCTCGATCGCTACGAACGCCACCTCCTCTCACAGGATATCGCCACGCGCGAACAGCTCGACGAGCTGACGCAGGATGTTCAGCGCGAGATTGATGAAGACGTGGCGTGGGCGGAATCGTCGCCGATGCCCGAATCGGAGAAGGCGGCTTATGGCGTTTTCGATAACAGCATCGTGCCGCCGGCTTTCCGTCCGAAGATCTTCGGCGAGAAATAGCGGTCGGGTGAGGATCAAGTCGGAAGATCAGTTCGTCCTTATAACTTTCATGCTTGAACGGGCCGGAAAGTCTAATCCACGGCTCCTAACCACGAAAACATGGCAACTGCAACTGGAAAAGAAAAAAGGCTGGAGCGGCCGGCGCGCGGCGGTGTGGCGACGTTTGTCGAGGCGATTCGTCAGGGCATCTGGGAAGAGATGGAGCGCGATTCGACGGTGTTCGTCATCGGTGAGGATGTGGGCGTATACGGCGGCGCGTTTAAGGTCACGGACGGACTGATTGACGAGTTCGGGGAGGGGCGCGTGATCGACACGCCGATCTCGGAAGCGGCGATCGTCGGTGCGGCGTGCGGCGCGGCGCTCCTGGGGATGCGCCCGGTCGCCGAATTTCAGTTTATCGATTTCATCTCCCCGGGCTTCGACATGCTGACCAATTACGCCGCGAAATGCCGTTACCGCTGGGGCGCGGGGCTGCCGACGGTGTTCCGCGGGCCGTGCGGCGCGGGCGTCCATGCCGGCCCGTTTCATTCGATCAATGCGGAAGCCTTCTTTTTGAATACGCCGGGCCTCAAGATCGTCGAGCCTTCGACCGCTTACGATGCCAAGGGACTGATCAAAGCGGCGATCCGCGATCCTGACCCGGTGCTCTATTTCGAGCATAAAAAACTTTACCGCCTGCCGCGCCTGCGCGAGGAACTGCCCGAAGACGATTACATCGTCGAGATCGGACGCGCGCGCACGGCGCGCGAGGGGCGCGATCTCTCGATTCTCACCTTCGGCGCGCAGGTCCTGACCGCGCTCGATGCGGCCGAAGAATTGGAGCGCGAAGGGCTCGACGTCGAGGTAATAGATTTACGAACGCTCGCGCCGCTCGACAAAGCCGCGATCCTGGCGTCTGTCAGGAAGACGAGCAAGGTCATGGTGCTCCATGAAGCCGCGCGCACCGGCGGCATCGGCGGCGAGATCGCCGGCATCATCGCGGAAGAAGCCTTCGAGTGGCTCGATGCCCCGGTGGTCCGCGTCGCGGCGATTGATACGCCGGTGCCCTATTCGCCGCCGCTCGAAGAATATCATCTCCCGCAGACGAAAGATGTGCTCGATGCGGCGCGCAAACTTGCAGCATACTAACAACAGTCTGGAGTCTGAGGGTCTGGAGTCAGGAGTCAGAAAAATAGCGCCATGATGTTACTTTCTTCTGACCTTTGACTTTAGACTTCAGACTCGAGACTCCAGACTTTTTTGGAGAACTTATGAGCATAGAAGTGGTGATGCCGCAGATGGGCGAATCCATCGCGGAGGGGACGATTACGAA
>JANOGZ010000145.1:0-1148 GCA_031406255.1 Pyrinomonadaceae bacterium
ATCAGGGCAATGCCTGAATGCTGGAACGAAGCGAGTTGAGCACCTGATTTTGTGGGTTCACTGCGGCCAGCCGTTCGGTGGCCTCGCGGGCAGCTGCTTTGTCGCCTTTGCGGATGGCGGCGGCGGCGATATTCTGCCAGCCCTTCTCATTTTTCGGGTCAATGGCGACCGACTTGCGATACTCGGCGATGGCGCGATCATAATCGGGCGGCGTTCGCTGGGCATAGGTGTTGCCGATGTCCGTGATCAGGTTCACGTCGTTCGGGCGTTCGGCCAGCGCACGTTCGTAGAACGAGCCCGCACCGGCGAAGTCGCCGCTCTCATATTTCGTATCACCCATCGCGGTGAGCGCGTCGGCGTCTTTGGGTTTGGCGGCGAGCGCGCGCTTCAGGTAGAGTTCGGCTTTATCGTACGCCTGGAGCTGATAGAAGATGGCGGCGGCGCCCATCTGCGCTTCGAAATCGCTCGCGTCGCGATCGGCCGTTTCCATTGCGGTTTGTGCTTGCGCCGAGGTCGCCGCGGGAGCGCCGCCGGTGGCCGCCCCGACATCGGGATGATTGGGCGGCATCTCGGTTTGCGATGGATCAAGTGGTGGCGCGGAGCCGGGCGCACCCGCCGCCGCGGTGCCTTCCTCAGCAGGGGCGACTGGCTGGCCTACCGGCGCTACGACTGCGCCGCCGCCGGCATTCGCGACAAAGAAACCGATCGTAAAACCCAGCACGATACCGCCGATGCAGAAAATAATATTCTTGTTCATAATTGGTTTTGCGAAAAATATTGAGAATATTCTTCGGTAAGCGAAAATTTTGTCCCGGGACGCTTCAGTTACTGATAACCCGAGCGCTTCCAAATTCGCTGGTTTACTCCCAGCTTCTTCCGGAGTGTGACCCCTCCGGAAGATATTTACGGCGCAGTCGCACAAGCATAGCACAACATTAAAAAAGTTGAAGTCCCGCCGCAAGTGGCCGTCGGTTGAGGCGTGATCTCTGGTATTCTTCCTGATCATGCGCGGGAGCGGGGAGGCAAAGAGTGCTGATGGCAGTCGTCTCTCTTAAGAGTAAGAAGCGGCAAACAATTAGTCTCCGGCAGGGACCGCCGAAATCGACGAAAAATAGTTGCTGACGTATCTTCAATCGGATATGATGAGG
>JANOGZ010000298.1:0-1435 GCA_031406255.1 Pyrinomonadaceae bacterium
ACCGCACGATGCTCCTTGCCCGACAGCCGTTTGAGCGCGCGCCGAAGGTTTCGGCTTTTGCTCTGCCCTTCAGGTTTAGTTTGCAACGAGCGGCGTTGACGGAATCGGCGGCGACGAATCTGCTTGACTGTCCCGCCGTCGAAAGACTTTCCAGAAGAAGTAAAAGCGATGCGGTTGGTGCCGCTATCAACCCCCAAAACACCAGAACCGGAAGCGTTGTCAACTTCTTTTTCAGCGACCATGTGGAGATACCATAGACGCCCTTTGCGGCAGAGCGTGGCAGTCGTGGCAATCTTCCATTCGCCGTTCAAGTATTGACGTTGATAGTCAGCGAGAATCAGCGAAACGTTGACGCGCCCTTCAATAGTCGTGAGCGTAGCGCGGGAGTGCTCAAGTTTGAGCGTACAAGTTCGTGCATCGTAGCGGACAGATGCGCCGTCGCGCCACTTGTGCGCTTTATTCAACTCGCGTTGATACGCTTCCCGTACGATAGCGCGTGCCGAACAAACGAGATTCGCGGGAAGCGAAGTGGCTGCCCGAATATCACGATAGGTGAGGTGATGCAAGGCGACGGCGTTGCTCACCTTGTAGGTAAAAGCGACCGCCGATGTCAGATTCAATGCACGAAAGTAAGCCGCTTGAGTGGCGCGCAAAAGCGCGTCCGTCTCGGCGGTTACGTCCAGCTTAATCTTGACGGTAGCGGTTACGTTCATATATGCAATCATATGCCGAAAGTTGCACTAACTTAAACACAAAAGCGGCCTTCGGCAGAGAGGACGGCGTTTCCTCCACCAGCTAAAGCAGGTGGTCTCCACGCCGGATTTTGATGAAGTTCTCCATAATATTATGTGTCTCCTGATAAGAAGCGGCCTAACGCCGGAATTGAGCGGCGCGCACACAATGCATCAAGCCTCCAAGCTGACGAATGAAGATCAGGCTAACTCGCGGTCGGCTCCAATCACTTGTTAGGATGACGTGGCCAGCCATCTACTGAGGAAGCCAAACCTTTTTCGCCACGATTGTTTCGACTCCTGATGGCAGCAAAATGGGCTCAGCCGCTTTAGTGAAAAATGCAAACCCCTTGTAGCTGACCAAATATTGATAGTTAGTCGAAAAGAATCCGCCTTTAGCATAAATGATCAGAGGATTCTCAATTTTTCGAAGGATAGTTTGGAAATCGGCCGGGTCAAGACGCACCACCACACCACTAGCTTTGATAGCGTTAGCAATTGCGGCTGCGGCTGCGGCTGCTCCTGCTGTTGCCATATATGAATCCTCCTTCAGTTCTTCGGATACAGGGTAAGTCATCCTAACGCCGGAATCTAGCGGCGCGCACGAACCGCCGCTAGATTTTAGCCTTGCCATGTGAGGCACGCCAACTGCGCGTCCGCTCCAATGACTTGTCAGGCTGCCCCCTTGATATAACCGAGCCCTC
>JANOGZ010000231.1:0-5168 GCA_031406255.1 Pyrinomonadaceae bacterium
CGCCAAAGAAGTAAAACCAATAAATACCGCTATACCTTAATCCACACGGGGGAAGGCCCTATTCTCTCGCCCGGGTTGAAGAGTGAGTAAAGCGGTGAAAGCCGGGCATCGAAGCCCGGCACGGACGTGCTCACGGATGAGCATATAAGGTAGGAATAATTCTTAACTCAATAGAAGGAATCTATATGCAACATGAAAACACTCCACCAGAAGGCCAGCCACATAGCGAACACATGAGCGCGAAAGAATTGAAGCTCACCGAGTTGATCAAGCGCGGGGCGACGATGGAAGAGATCGCGCAGCTCAAAGAGCCCATCGCGAAAAATCCGGCCGAAGCGCTCCGCGCGCTGAAAGGCGGAAATGCGCGTTTCTTCAGCGGGCAGACGCAGCGTCCGGATTTGTCGCCGATGGAGCGCCGCGCGCAGATCATCGGACAGACTCCATTCGCCGTCATTCTCGGCTGCGCGGACAGCCGCGTTCCCACCGAGATGGTTTTCGATCAGGGGTCGGGCCACATCTTCACCATCCGTGTCGCCGGTAATGTCATCGGGCCGAGCACCCTCGGCAGCGTCGAATATGCGATCCAGCATTTAAAAACCCATCTGGTCGCCGTGATGGGGCATGAGGGTTGCGGCGCGGTGAGCGCGGCGATGATGATGAGTGAGGAACAGCGCCGCAATGAGCCCGAGTTTATCCAACTTCTGATCGAGCGCATCGCCCCGTCCGTGGCCAATCTGCCGGCGATCCGCGACAGTAAAGCGCGGATGCGCGAAGCCGTGATCTCCAACGTGCGTCTGCAGGTGCATCGCCTCAAGGAAAATCCGGTCGTCGCGGCGGCGATCAAGCGAAAGCAGATCGCCGTGGTCGGCGCTTACTATGAGATCAGCAGCGGCGGAGTTGATTTTCTTGAGACCGAGGAAGACCTGCGCCTTTGATTCGCTGCCGGGAGCAGCCAGCTGCTTTTACAGAACACGATGCGAGCCGTAGTGCAGCGCGTCACGCGCGCGTGCGTCAGAATTGAAGGAGACATGGTCGGCGCGATCGAGGGCGGACTGGTCGTCCTGCTGGGCATCGCGCGTGACGATACCGAGCAGGATGCGAAGTATTTGGTCGAAAAGATCGCGGCGCTGCGTATCTTCGACGATGCGCAGGGCCGCATGAATTTGTCGGTCGTCGATGCCGGAGGTTCGTTGCTGATCGTCTCGCAATTCACGCTGTACGGTGACGCGCGGCGCGGGCGACGGCCTTCGTGGATCGAGGCGGCGATGCCGGAAGCCGCCGAACCGCTCTATGAATTTTTCGTCGGCGAAGCGCGCCGGAGCGTGGATCAGCGTGTCGCGACCGGCAGCTTTCGTCGCATGATGGAAGTAGAGTTGGTTAACGACGGGCCGGTCACGATCTTACTGGATAGCCGGAAACAGTTTTAGCCTGATCGGGCAGGACGCGCCGTGCGCGGCGGCGCTTTCGAGAAGTGACTAGGCGACATCAATTAAAGCGGAGGCGAGCATTGAGCAAAGAATCTTCATGTGAAATTTTCGGATCGGCCATCAGCCCGAAAAGGCTTTTGCTGATTTTGGCTTTATGTGTGCTGGCGTTGTCGGGGGCGACGTGCAGCGGGCAGCAGACGGTATCAAAGGATTTTGATGCGGATGAGGACCCTGGCAATGCGAATGTCAAAACGGGCGTTAAGCCGGAGCCGGACGCGGAAGTGGCAGTGATCGAGACCGCCGATTACGGGCGCATCGTCATCGAGCTATATCCGAATGTCGCGCCGAAGATGGTCGAGCGATTCAAGAAACTGATCAGCGACGGATTCTATAACGGCACGACCTTTCACCGCATCAACCCGGGCCTGGGCATCATACAGGGCGGCGACCCGCTCTCGCGCGATAGTGATCCGCTCAATGACGGCACCGGCGGATCCGACTATCCGGACGTTCCGGCGGAATTTACGGACGTGCCCTACGAGCGTGGAATCGTCGGCGCGGCCAGGTCGCAATCGATTGATTCGGCGAATTCGCAGTTTTACATTACGCTCAAGCGCGTGCCCGCCTTCGATAAAAGATACACCGTCTTCGGACGAGTGATCGAGGGCCTCAATAACGCCGATATCATCAGCACGGCTCCCATCGCGCCCGGTTCGGAGCATCCGGCCGATGGCATCGTGATCAAGAGCATTACACTGGCGCGGCGCGGTTAGCTCTCTGGCCGCTCTATCACGATTTGCGAATGAGTGTGGGCGAGGGCGGTACTGACACACTCGCCGGGCGCGCGATGCGCAGGACTTCGGTCACACACACGGGTGCAAATTGCTAGAGAGGGGGAAGTGCTCGGCGACAGGGGATCGCGGACTGACTGCCCGCTCGATGGACAGAAGCCAGAGAGGCGGCCGAAACATCTCGGTCGCCTCTCTGGCGTCTGGCGCGGCAGGTCTTTTCAAATAGTATCGTCTTCCGTCTTTGAGCGTGGATCGAGTTCGAAGCGACGGCGGTCGCGCCGATCGATCTTATCGATGAATTCCAGTTCCTCATTATCTTCATAGTTGACGCCGACGGCGTGCGCATTCTCTTCGACGTTGGATTGATCCGGTGTCGGGTTATCGCCGGCGATGGTTTCCGTCCCGCTGTCGTTGACATCTTCCCAGGCAGCATCCAGATCGCCGCCCGCATCCTGTGGCGACGCGGCGGTGTTATTACGCAGGCGTTGGATGAGCTGCTCAGGGTCCTTCGGCGCGCGCGCGATCTCTTCTTCCATAAACTTCTCGATCTCGGGATCGGGTACGTAATCCGGATCATTGCTCAGATAATTAAATTCTTCGGGTCTCTTTTTCGGCATCCTCCTGCCTCCTTATGGTAAGACTTCGGCGTTTGATCATCAGGCTTACGGCTCCGGTTCAGCTCCTCCGAACGCCCGAAGCTACCAATCACCGTTCTATCTTTCCGTAAAAGATTTGAGTCAATATAACAAATGCTTTCAAAGCTCGGCAATCGCGCACGCGAACGAAAAGAGGTTCTGGTGAATTACGGATCGCTCAGGGCGACAGATCGTCGAGCATTTGAGATGAGCGGAAAGCCCTCGCGTGCGTTATTCTAAAATCGCTCGCTTGACGTTTCGCAACACGCAACCTTAAACTAAAACACACATTTATCAAGATTTAGAGGCGGAGCTGGCGGGCGACTCGACAACGTGAATCCGCTGACGAAAAATTCACAGATCGCGTCGAGCCGAACAGGATCGCTGCTCGTGCCGAGAAATATCCGAACTACGGACGCCGGGCACTCTCGCGTTCGCTCAAATTCTTCAGAGTTCTTTTGTAAATTCGTATGACACATAATCTCTTCAACACGCTTCAAAGCTTCCGCACCGAAGGGGGCCGCGCCGGCAAGTTTTACTCCCTGCCGCAGCTTGAACAGGGAGGGATCGGCCCCGTTTCCAAATTGCCGGTTAGCATCCGCATCATCCTCGAGGCCGTGCTGCGCAACTTCGATGGTAAAACGATCGAGGAATCGGATGTACGCGCGCTCGCCAACTGGCAGCCGGGCGGCGAGCGGACGGAAGAAATTCCGTTCGTGGTCGCGCGTGTGCTGCTGCAGGATTTCACCGGCGTGCCGCTGCTGGTTGACCTGGCGGCGATGCGCTCGGCGATCGCGCGCCTCGGCCGCGATCCGAAAACCATCGAGCCGCTCGTGCCCGTTGATCTGGTGATCGACCACTCGGTGCAAGTGGACTTCTGGAGCACTTCCGATGCCCTGCGTCTGAATATGGAGACGGAGTTCAAGCGTAACCGCTCGCGCTACCAGTTTCTGAAGTGGGGCACGCAGGCGTTCGAGGGTTTCAAGGTCGTGCCGCCGGGGATCGGCATCGTTCACCAGGTCAATCTGGAATATCTGGCGCAGGGCATACTGGAGAAAGACGGGGTCTATTATCCCGATACGCTCGTCGGTACGGATTCGCATACCACGATGATCAACGGGCTCGGCATCGTCGGGTGGGGCGTCGGCGGTATCGAAGCCGAAGCGGGGATGCTCGGCCAGCCCGTCTATTTTCTGACGCCGGATGTCGTCGGCGTCGATATGAAGGGCACGCTCGGTGAGGGCGTCACGGCGACCGACCTGGTGTTGCGCGTCACCGAAATGCTGCGCAAAGCCAAGGTCGTCGGTAAATTCGTGGAGTTCCACGGCGAGGGGGCCACCAGCCTGCCCGTCACAGACCGCGCCACGATCGCCAATATGGCCCCCGAATACGGCGCGACGATGGGCTTTTTCCCCGTCGACGAGCAGACCTGCCGCTACCTTCAGGCGACCGGGCGTGCGTCAGAGCACGTCGCGATGCTGCGCAGTTATTTCGAAGCGCAGGGGATGTTCGGCATACCGCGCGCGGGCGAGTGCCAGTACAGCACCGTGCTCGAACTCGATCTGGCGGAAATTCGGCCCGGTGTGGCCGGCCCGAAGCGTCCGCAGGACCGCATCGAACTACAGAATCTGAAGCAGCAGTTCACCGAACTATTGCAGAAACCGATCGCCGAAAGCGGTTACGACAAAACGAAGGAAGAGATCAACAAGCGTTTTCATGCGCGGATCGGGGTGAGCGTCGCGCAGTCGCCGCAGCCGCTGGTCGGTGGCGGCGAGCAGGGGTCGGAGACTCAGCCGGCCGGGGCAGGCCCGACCAGTGAGAAGAACACGAGCACCTGGACCGAGACGGAGATGATCACCAACCGTCCGACGCCCAATCGTGTCGTCGAGATTCCATCGGAAGAATTTCCGGAAGCCTCCGTTGATCTCGGCCACGGCGATGTGCTGATCGCCGCGATCACCTCCTGTACCAATACTTCAAACCCGAGCGTGATGCTCGCCGCCGGTCTGCTGGCGAAAAAGGCCGTCGAGCGCGGCCTGCGCGTGCGTCCTTCGGTCAAGATGTCGCTCGCGCCCGGATCGCGTGTCGTCACCGAGTATCTTGAGAAAGCAGGCTTACAGACATATCTGAATCAACTCGGCTTCAATCTTGTCGGCTACGGCTGCACGACCTGCATCGGTAATTCCGGCCCGCTCGATCCGCGCATCGAAGACGTGATCACAAGATATGATCTGGTCACGGCGAGCGTTTTATCCGGCAACAGGAATTTCGAGGCGCGCGTGCATCAGAGCATCAAAGCCAATTTCTTGATGAGC
>JANOGZ010000283.1:0-1530 GCA_031406255.1 Pyrinomonadaceae bacterium
TGCCTGCTTTCAAAAAACGGCTCAGCCAGGAACAGATCGACAATCTGGTGCGCTTTATTCGCCGAGACCTGCAGGGCGGCGCAGCGTCGAAATAAAACGCGACCCGCCGATTCCTCACACACTGAATTTGCCGGCCGGTGAGTCCGCCGGGGGCGTGCCGCGCGGCGCTGATATCGACGCGTTCGCTGTATGGACCGCAGCTTCACCCTGAAATTTCGGTTCGCCTGATCGATTCCGATGTGCTCCCCCTCCTTATCTTTTCCCGAACCAGTAAGCGTTCAGTCATCAGCGATCAGGGGTCAGCCGGTCATGTGTGGTCTTGATCTTTCATGGCGCGCGTGCGGGGGCCAGCCGGCCGCCGGCGCGAGCATCTTTATGTTAGCTGAAAGCTGAGCGCTGAGCGCTTACCCCGAACCATCCGCCTGCTTCCGCGCTGTCTGATAACAGACAGTCGCTGTTTGTTATCAAGCAATCAATAACACGCACACGGCAAGGATCGACGAAAAGACGGACAATTGCGCCCGTTTGTCGCCGTCATCCGGTCCGGCGCGCGCGGAATGATATTTGCCGGCTTAAGTGGACGAAGCTCATAAAAATTTCGACCCGGAAGGATGGGGTTACAAGGTGCGCGCAGGTGGTGGTAAGGAAAGCGTTTTCTTCAAGTGTCCGATCGGGGGATTCGCTTCGTTGCGTCCGGGCCGGTGCCCGAAATGTCTCGCGCCGCTGACGCCTGTGGCAGGCGACGCGATGAGGGGCGAAAGCCAGAATGCCATGAGGTTGTCGATTATGAATCATATGGTCCGCGTAAGATCAGGTATCGCACGGACACGCGCCCTGCTACTGGTTGTCGCCACGGTGGCGGCGCTACTACTGCCGGGAGCCGCGGCGTCCGCCCATGAAGGCGAGGACCACAGCCAGGATAAAGCGCCGATCGTTTCGGCCACGGCCGACATGATCGTGCGTGTGACGCGGCTCGGTGAATCCGAAGTCATGATTAAACACCGGCCCGTCGAGCCGGACAGGGAAACGACGGCGCGACTGTTTCTGACACGCTTCGCCTCGAACGAACCGATCGAGGGCGCGAGAGTCGTCGTTCACCTCAGCGGCGGCGCGACGGGCGCATCCCAACACGAAGCGACGGCCTCGACCTCCGCGACAACACCCGGTCTCTACGAGCTGAAATTTCCTCCGCTGCCCGAGGGGGACTACCGACTCACCGCGATAATCGAGCTGGGCGGCGTGGAGCAAAAGGTTGACTACGGCGCGCTGCAGGTTGCCCCACGGCCGGCGCTGGCGGTAGACGACGGCGTGTCGGCATGGTCGCCGACGTTGTTGATCCTGCTCGGCGCGGGCGCTGGCATCGGCTTTATTGGAGTGGTTATCTACCGGGCGATGCTGGCCGCGCGCCGTGACCGCGTCAAGGGGGAGGCCGCCACCGCGTGAGCGATCCGAAGGCGACGCATGGCCGGAAGAAAACCAGGGACTGCCCGGCGAGCGGAAGACCGAAGGTCGGTTGGTTGGCTTCGCTGG
>JANOGZ010000284.1:0-1045 GCA_031406255.1 Pyrinomonadaceae bacterium
CGACGCCCTGAAACTGATTCACGAGCGTGGCGCGAGGCTGAACTTTACGGAAGACCTGATACTCGAACTGCATTGCCTGAGCAGAGGGGGCTTGGGAGACGCCGGGCAGTATAAAGAGCGTGACAGCGACATCATCGAGAAGTATCCGGACGGACGGCAGAGAATTCGCTTTTCGACGGTGCGCGCCGCCGACACGCCACAGTACATGCGCGCGCTCATTGATTACTGGAGACGGAATCTCAATGAGCGCTGGGTGCATCCCTTAATCGCGCTCGCCGCTTTCAATCTCGACTTCCTCTGCATTCATCCTTTTCGTGACGGCAATGGGCGTGTGTCGCGCCTGCTCTTGCTGCTCGGATGCTATCAGCTTGGTTACGAAGTAGGGCGCTATATTAGTCTTGAGCGGTTGATAGAAGAGAATAAAGAGCGATATTACGAGACGCTTGAGCTCAGCTCACAAGGGTGGCACGAAGGAAAACATGATCCCTGGCACTTGATAAACTTCTTGCTCTACATCCTGAAACTCGCTTACGGAGAATTCGAGAGCAGAGTGGGCCAGACGGCATCCCCTAAGGGCGCGAAGACGGAGATGGTTGAAGCCGCCATCGAGGCACAGAAAGAGCCTTTTACGATTAGCGACCTGGAAAGGGCCTGTCCGGGCGTGAGCCGCGACATGGTGCGCCGTGTGCTGCGTCAACTCAAAGAGGCGGGGAGAGTCGAGTCTTTAGGCCGCGGGCCGGGCGCGCAATGGCGTAAGAAGAGGTAATACCCTTAAAAAGAGGTAATAAAGAGGGTAATGTGAGGGGGCTTCTGGAATAGAGGATATGGCGGCAACTCTCATCGAGCTGGTCGGCGATACGGAGCTCTTGCGTGATCTGGCTGGCCCACGCAGCTACGAGCGCGGCGAAAATTACGCGGCCGAGGGCTATGTGCATTCCATCACCGAGTACAAGGGGAAGCTTGTCGCCACCGTCACCGGCACGAACGATTATCAGGTCAAGCTATGGGTAGAGCATGATGCCCTCGAATCCTCCTGCACCTGCCC
>JANOGZ010000304.1:0-2896 GCA_031406255.1 Pyrinomonadaceae bacterium
GAAAAAGCGGCCTTCGGCAGAAAGGACGGGCATTCCTCCGTTAGCTGAAGCAAACGGTCTCCTGCCCGAATCTCGATGAGCACACTATTAGAAACACCCCCCGGCGGCAACACGGTCGTCCCCCTCGAGTCACGCCGATCCAGGCGCCACGACCCGCGCAGGCAGGCCGAGACCCTGACCCGTTCACTGACCGAACTCCGCCGACAGGGCGCCTGCTACGAAATTCAAAACTCAATACCCGACATCATCGCCATCGCCCACCTGACGAAGAAGGCGGGCGACCCCGTGCTCGCCGCCAGGCTCTACACCGATCTCGCCCGCACCTTCCACATCTACGGACAACTGGACGAAGCCGACCACCTGCTTCAAACCGCCGTCAAGACGGGAGACTTCATCGGCGATGTGATGAACGACATCACTCGACTTCGGGCACTCATCGCGCTCGACCGCGAAGACACGGATAAAGCCAGAGAGATTATCGGGCTTGCCGACCGCCCGGTTCTAATTAAATCCGCCACGGTCGTGCGCGAGCTGGTCGAGGGTCACGGCTGGATGACGCGGCGCGACGACTCCGAAGCAGGCGAACGCGTCATGGATAAATCGGGCACGGCCTCGCCCGCTACAATGCTCGTCGAAGCCGAAATCATGATGCGCGCCGAGGACCACCGCGGCGCGCATCAGATGCTCATTCAGGTAGGACGGAAATTATTCAACTCCGCCGTCCCCGAACGCAAGCTCGACGACATGGCGATGCTCGCGCTACTGCTCACGCTGTCGCACGAGCGCCCCGACTCCGGCGCACTCGACATCCTACACGACCTGACCGAGGACTGGAGAGCGAAGGGAGCCGGCGCGCCCGTCATCAGCAAGATGCGCGCTGCCGCCGGCGACGAGGACGAAAGCCTGCTTCGCGCCATCAACCAGTTCGAGGGCGACCGTTTCAGAGTTCTCGGCGCAAACGCCCGCGCCCCGCTCGCCGCACCCGCTCCGAAGCCCTCGGCGATTCTCGCGCCTGCCATCCGCACAGAACCACCGGCGGCAGCAGCAGATGGCCACCTGCTGGAAATCGCAGACAGCGACCCGCTCGCGATCTCCCCCGCGCCGTCCACCATGCGTGAGGAATCCGACGAGGATGAAACGCCGCTCGACTTCGGCTCATTCACCAACGACGACATCGAAAACCTCTTCGACTCCATCAAGGAGAACCAGACACCAAAGCTCACGCTACTCCCGCAGCCCGGCGATAGGGCAGAAGGGGCGGAGACCCTCCAAGCCGGCGAGCCCGGCTACAGGTGGCAGATCGGGCCGGGCACGACCGACCTCCCTTCGATGATCAAAGTCATTGAAAACAGTCTTGGAACCGGCTGTATGCACGTCACGCTCGGCTCCATGTGGGCCAAGGTCTACTTCCAGACAGGTCGCGTGGCCTACGCCGAACATCACGCCGAACCCGAAACGCCATACGAGGCTTTCAAACGCCTCTGCCAGTGGAGTGAAACCACAGACCATCTACTCCAGGTTGAATTCAAGCCGACCGAAGCGATCGAGGCGCCGCTCACACTCCTCGACAGTTACCACTCGAATACGCAGCTTATTCTCATCGCCATCACCGACGAGAAGGATACCGAACAGGAAAGGACAGAGGCCGCGCCCGCAGCCGCAACGCCAGCGCCACCACAGCCCCCGCAGAACGCTCCGGACTCCAGCTTCGCGGACCTCGCAGTACCGGAAGAAGTAACTGACGCGCGCGACCGTCAACCCGCGCAGCTCACGGAAACCGTCCAGGAAGCGGCGACCATCACAGAGAGTGAAGGGCCGCCGACCTCCGCCAACACGGTCAACGCCGCGAACGGTCTGCCGGACAAAGTCATCAACGCCCTCGACGCGATGCTCGAAGCACGCTCCATGCAGGAGCTCGTCACCGTCATCAGCGACCACGTCGAAGGCATGGGCGCGAAGGGCACTCGCACACGCGTGCTGATCGGCGACAAGCCGACCACGCTCGCCTCCAGCTCCAGACGCGAGACGGACGGCTCGAAGGGATCGCCGCGCACAACGCTCGTCGAGTCGCCGCCGCTCGGACCAACGAATCTGCGCGTCACCATCGAGGCCGTCGAACCCCCGCCGGGCGAATTCCTGCGCTCGCTTTCCGTACTGGCGCGGGCCGCCCGCGCCTCGGCCGAGATGCTTCCGGCCAAGCCGAAGTCCAACATCCCGACCGAGCCTTCGGAAGAAGACTTTGCCGCGGGGCTCGTCTGGAAGAGTTCCGCCATGTTCGACGTCGTCTCCACCATCATGCAGATTGCGCCGATGGACGGCATGACCCTCCCCATCGCGAACGTCCTCGTCACGGGCGAGACCGGCACGGGCAAAGACAAGATCGCGCGCTACATCCACGACCGCTCTGGCCGCAGCGAGATGCCGTTCAAGACCGTTAACTGCGCGGCCATCCCCAAAGACCTTTTCGAGTCGGAAATCTTCGGCCACCGCAAGGGCTCCTTCACGGGCGCGATCGAAGACAAGCCGGGTCTCATCGAGATTGCGGACGGCGGCACGATCTTCTTCACCGAGTTCGCCGAAGTCCCGCGCGACGTCCAGGCCAAGCTCCTCACCGTGCTCGACACCGACGGGCAGTACACCCGCATCGGCGAGTCGCACAACATCCGGAAGGCCAACGTCCGTTTCATCTTCGCGACCAACCGGAACGTTCACGACCCGGAAGTCATGCGCACCGACATCTTCCACCGCTGCCCGGGGAAGATTCATCTCAAGCCCCTGCGCGAGCGCCGCGACGACATTCCCGTGCTGGCGCACTTCTTCGCAGACAAGTTCAACCTCAAGTTGACCGACGCCGGCGCCGGCTACCTCCAAGACCTCGACTGGCCCGGCAACATCC
>JANOGZ010000320.1:0-4249 GCA_031406255.1 Pyrinomonadaceae bacterium
TGGCGCGCTCCGGAATCTTAAAGTTGCGCCACTAAATGTTTCGCGCCGCACGAACTCAACGCGGACAAATCAATATGGTCGATCAAGTAGGGGAGAACGGCGATGATCACTGACGCGGTGTGTCCCAGTCCTTTGGGATACTGCTCTGTGATAATGATCGGCACGTCCAGCAGCCCGACCGCATGCCCGATCAGCGCGATGTTGGCCGATGTTTCGGCAAAATCCGAGATGGAAGAACCAAACGCTTCCTGCATGTCGATGATGACGAGAGCGGTATGTTGCGGGTCGAGAATATTTTCGTGGCGCATGTCATTCTCCCTGGAAAGCATTTAAGCATACGACCGCCGCCGCGCAAAACCGGCGCGTCCCGGAAGCGAAATCGAGGACCACTTTTTCGATCAGGAGTCGGCTACGTGCCGGCCCCTTCCGTGTAGGGTTCGTGAAGCTTGACGGGCGCGGCCTTCGGCCGTCTGATCTTCATATTCAACATCTCAACCAGGACGGAGAAGGCCATCGCCGAATAGATGTATCCTTTCGGAATGTGCTGGTGGAATCCTTCAATAATCAGCGTCGTGCCGATCAGGAGGAGGAAGCTGAGGGCCAGCATTTTAATAGTCGGGTGGCGATGGACGAAGTCGCTGATCGAGCCGGCGAAAAACAGCATGAAAACGACGGCGATGATGACCGCCGTGACCATGACCCCGATCTGGCTAACCATCCCGATGGCGGTGATCACGGAATCGAGCGAGAAGACGATGTCGAGCAGGAGTATCTGGATGATCACGCTCATGAACGACGGCGCGACGCGCGCCGATGCCTCGCCCTCTTCGCCTTCCAGCTTTTGGTGAATCTCATGCGTGCTCTTGCCGATCAGGAAGAGACCGCCGACGATCAGGATCAGGTCGCGGCCGGAGATGCCGAGGCCGAAAACGGTGAACATCGGCGCGGTGAGCCGCATGATCAACGTGAGCGAAAAAAGAAGCCCGATGCGCGTGAGCATCGCCAGCGCGAGGCCGACCCTACGCGCTCGCGCCTGCTGCTCGGCGGGCAGTTTTCCCGAAAGTATCGAGATGAAAATAATATTATCAATGCCGAGAACGATTTCGAGGATGGTAAGCGTAAGGAGACCGATCCATATTTGAGGATCCGACAGCCAGTCCATGTATTTGATACTCCACTCCGGTCATGATGTGTCTTGCTTTACCATTATAATGAATGATGCGCGAAAACTTCTCAACTCGCAGGCGCCGCGGCGGGTTTTTTTCTGACCCGGCTGGTGTTACCGGGCAGTGGGGTGATAGTTTACGGTCGAACTCCGGCGCGGGCGCGATGATGTGTGTTTAAGTAGAGGAGGATGATCCCAGCGGTGGCGAATCACACCATTCCAATCGTTGACGCGTGGGCACAGCCTGCTTTCAAAGAGACCTTCCAGGACCTTCCGGAGATCGCGCGGCTTTTTCAGCAATCCGGGACGAGGCAGGTACTCGAGACCGGCATCGCCCCGGAGCGCATCGCGGCGCTGATGGACGGCGCGGGCGTGCACATGGCGATGCTGTCGGCCTGGCACCGCCCGGGCAAGTCGATTACTACTAACGACCAGATCGCGGAGATCATCACGCAGTATCCCGGAAAATTTTTTGGCGGCGCGGCGGTCAACCTCGAAAAGCCCGTCGCGGCGGTGCGTGAGCTGGAGCGCGCCGTCCGAGAATTGAATTTCAAAGCGCTGCGGGTCGTGCCGTGGTTATGGAATCGCCCGCCAAACGACAAGCTCTATTTTCCGCTCTACGTCAAATGCATCGAGCTTGATATTCCCTTCTGCACGCAGGTCGGGCACACCGGTCCGCTGATGCCTTCGGAGACCGGCCGTCCCGTTCCGTATCTGGACGAGGTCGCGCTGACGTTTCCGGAGCTGAAAATCATCGGCGGCCACATCGGCTACCCGTGGACCGACGAGATGATCGGTTTAGCATGGAAGCATGAGAACGTCTTTATCGATACCTCCGCGTATCTACCACGCTACTACCCGCCACAGCTGATCCAGTATATGAAGACCTACGGGCAGGACAAGGTGCTCTTCGGGACAAACTTTCCGCAGTTGCCCTTTGAGAAATGCGTCGACCAGGCGCTGGCGCTCGACCTGCCCCCGGAGGTTCGCGTCAAATTCCTGAGCGACAATGCCCGACGAGTTTTCAAGCTCGGCTGAGGACCGGCCGTTTAATCTCACCTGCTTCGGCCGGCGCGGCGACTGAAAAAGAGAATAACAAACGGCCACCCCTGCGGCTGCAGAGAGATGGCCGTAAATCTCGAGCGCGGATTGTTCCGGAGGCAAGGCCGGAGCGCTACAGGCGAACGTATTCGAAGTCAAAAGGCTTGCCCTTGATCCCGGCGCTCGGGGGGGAGATCCAGTTCGCGATCTTCCCCGGTTCGGTCACCGGATGCATCAGGCTTTGCACATATTGCCGATCCTCCGCCGTCGGCAGCCATTCGGCGAGACGCCCCTCGAATTCTTCACGGGCGCTCGGGTTTCCGTAAATATCGAAATGGTGGCCGGCGTATTCGCCGACATGGCGGTGAAAACGCGTGCTCGGCAGATAGAGTTGAGCGTCGACGCCTTCTTCGGCGAGGTGGCTGTTCCAGCGCGCCAGCGCGCGTTCGCAGTCCTTGACATACTCGCCGCGCAGGACCTCATTGAGCGCGTTGCGCAGTGAGACTTCGCGCGGCTTGAGCTGCCCGTCCTCGACCACCATCAGCGTGAAGTTTTCGTTGACGGCGATGTGGTCTTCATATTTTTTCTGTTCCTGGTAACGGCCCTTGAGGCCGGCGGCGAAGAAGTCGGCCGAGTTCGAGCTGATCTCGCCGCCGAACAGATCGAGCGAGTAGCTGAACCAGAAGTTGATATGGCGTTGGATGATATCGAGCGGGATGCCGCCCCGCTCGCGCACGTCCCCGTTGTCGCTCTCCTTCATCAATTGCGCGGTGCGTTTCACGATCCGGCCGAGGCCCGTTTCGCCGACGAAGAGATGATGCGCCTCTTCGGTAAGCATAAACTGGCAGGTGCGCGCCAGCGGCTCGAATCCCGATTCGGCCAGCGCCGAAAGCTGAAACTTGCCGTCACGGTCGGTAAACATCGCGAAGCAGAAGAAGTTCAACCAGTCGTCGCAGGGCTGATTGAAAGCTTCGAGGATGCGCGGCTTATCCTTATTGCCGCTCCGGCGCTGCAACAACTCCTCGGCCTCGTCGCGGCCGTCACGCCCGAAATAGCGTTGCAGCAGATAGACCATCGCCCACAGGTGGCGTCCTTCCTCGACATTCACCTGAAAGAGATTGCGCAGATCGTAGAGTGAGGGGCAGGTGTGGCCGAGCCGTCGCTGCTGCTCGACCGAGGCCGGTTCGGTATCACCCTGCGTGACGATGATGCGGCGCAGAGCGTTGCGAAACTCGCCGGGCACTTCCTGATAGGCGGGCATGCCGTAATTGTCGCCGAAACCGACCCTGGCGTCGGGATCAGCCGGTTTGAGGAAAATACCCCAGCGGTAATCGGGCATCTTGATGTAATCGAAATTCGCCCACCCTTCCGCATCCACGCTGATCGCCGTGCGCAGATAGACATCCTTATCCTGAAAACCCTCGGGACCCATCTCGCGCCACCAGTCGAGGTAATTCGGCAGCCACCCCTCGAGCGCGCGCTGCAGGCGCTTATCCTCCGAGAGGTTCACATTATTAGGTATCCGTTCATACAATTGCATAACTGACCTATGTTCTCCTGTAATCGAATTTCGGCCCGGTCGGTTTCCCGTAATTGGTGAGCGCGCCGTGCTCGCCGACGGCGTTCGGTCGCTGGAAAATCCAGTTCTGCCAGGCCGTCAGGCGGCCGTAAATCTTCGTATCGAGCGTTTCGGGGCCGGCGAACCTGAGCGATGCTTCCATCCCGGTCAGGGCATCGGGCGAGAGCGAGGTGCGCTCTTCGATGGCGACGCGTATTTCTTCATCCCAGTCCAGCTCATCCGGCGCGAATGTGATCAAGCCCGCTTCCTCCGCCGCTTCGGTGTCGAAGCTTCCATCGTGGTTGAGCGCTTCGTCGGCCTTCTCCGGATGAGCGAGGAAGCGCGAGTGCAGGCGCGTCAGCCCGTTGCTCATCGGAAGCGCGCCCGCGTTCAGCTCGCTCGTGGCGATCTCCACCACGGCCTCCGGATCGTTGAGCATGTACGTGCGATCCGCCGAAAGCGCGAGCTCCAGCAGATTGCCCGCA
>JANOGZ010000321.1:0-3498 GCA_031406255.1 Pyrinomonadaceae bacterium
CGACGCCCGTCAAAGTTCAGCGCCTCCGCAACGCTTTCAGAACTTCTTCAGAAAAAAACTCAGAGCTGTCTAACGACTTTTATTCTGCCTTCCAGGTACCGTCCGGTTGCACGGTGAGTAGCACTGATGGTCAATGGGTTCGGAAGTCCTGGTACGGCGCTCATTGTAACGCGAAGACGTTGTCCTGGGAAATAGAAGGGCGAAACAGCAGCGTGAGGACAAAGAAGAGAACAGAGGTCATCATCGAGGTTGAGCAGATTTAACGTGTGCCTGCCGTCGACCGGCAAATATCTTCGATACTGAAAAAAGCTGATAGATGGTGTTCTCATTCGCCGGCGCATCAAATTCGACGCTGGCGACGCCGTATCCCTTGAGCTTAAGGATTCTCCCGCTTTTTACTATTGCTCGTGTCAGTCCCGGTATCCTGTATTTTGCCATTTCTTGCTCGACATAGGCGTCAACCCTGCCACTCAAGTCCACGGCGAGGCCTTGACCGACCAACAGGAGAATGGATAACAGCACGAAAAGTTGCGTCTGAGGTTCAAGAATAGAGGGACGGGTCGTCATGGTCGGTGGGTTACTCTGATTTTTGAGAGACCTGCTCTCGGAGAGGTAACCCCGCGATGCTTGTTTTTGTGGCAAAAAGTTGCGCTGGCGACCGGCGACAACCTTTATCGCGATGTGCGAATGAGTGTGGCCGACGGCGAACCGGTCAGTATCGCCCTCCGCGTAGCTGCCGGGTGCTGCCGATGCCTGGATCCGCCCGTCTCCCGCGGGCGGTACTGACTCACTCATCGAGCGCGCGCTGCTCAAGTCTTCGCTCTCACATAAGTGCAAACTGCTATAAAATCTCCGCGAGGATAAACCGGTCACTAAATCTAACTCGGGAGAGAACATTCATGACTGATGAGCGAAGGCACCATCTCGAACTTGTAGCAGCCAGTCTGACAAAGGCTTATTACTCAGTGCACACGGCAGTCAGCCGTGATTATCGTGAGCTCCTCGATACCTACCGGTTTATATTAGACGCGCTCATTGAGCAAGATGAACTGCCGTCGGGCCAGTCACCGCTGAGGGCAAGCGATGGCCTCGCCCCATTTGTACCCGATGAGACTGGCGGCTAGAAACGTCGGAATCGAGCAGCGCGGGCGACAACGCCGAAACCGTGCAAGCTTTCGATAAGAAGCTTACTAATCCCGCGTCCGATCCAATGACTTGTTAAGTTGCTTCGGGCGGGCGCACATCCGATCAGCGGTAGAGAAACAGCACCCTTCCTTTGGAAGGAACTTTATGGAAACATGCGCAAAACATCGATTCCTGATCGTCAGATAACTTGACCGCCACTGAACGTGCGCTCTCCCAACCACCTTTCGGACCACCGAAACATAGCCCGCAACGACAGCGTCGCCCGCGCCAAATGTCGGCCGGCGACCGCTGCTTCCTCCTCTTGGCGTGAGAGGATCCGGGGCCGGATTGGAGATCGGGTCGGCGACGCCGACCACCCGGAAGGCTTTTCACCTGCCAAACCACCGGCGCTTTACCGGTGACCCGGCCCCCTGAATTCAACGATCAGGCCCGTTCCACCACGTCGCGGGGCCTGCCGGGCGAGGATTCCAGGGCGTCCCCGTCCCCTACCGAGGCTAAATGCGGGCTCGGGCCGCAAAGAACACGCGTCCGAAACGCCAACAGTTTCGCCCCTTCAGGCATCTAAAAAATGTAAAATAATGACTCCCCACTTTTCATCCAGGAATAAGGTGCGAATGGAATTCACACACATGATCGATGAACAGGGCGCGGGCTTCCCCGCCCTTCACATTAACGATGTTCTGAATCAGCTCGACCATCCCGAACTGTTCGAGGCGGAAGACGAGACGGCCGGCCACCCTGGTCTCAGGGACCCGGAGAGGGACGAGGCCGAAAACGGGCTCGATCTGTCGGCCGGCGAAGATAGCGCGTCAGATCCCGTCAGGCTTTATCTCCACCAGATGAGCGTCGTCCCGCTCCTCACCCGTGAGGGCGAAGTCGCCATCTCCAAGCGCATCGAGCAGGGGCAGACCAAGGTCCGCCGCACGCTGGCCCGCACGCCGCTGGCGCTCGCCGAACTCGGGCAGGTCGGCCGCGAAGTGGAAGCCGGTACCCTCCTCGTCCGGCAAGCCATCAATCTCTATGACGCGCAGGAATCGGACGAAGAGGCCGAAGGCGTCGAGGAGTACCGCCAGCTCGTCCTCGATCGTATCCGGCAGATCGAAGAACTTGCCGCCGGCGCGGGCCGGACTGCCGCCGCGCTGCTCTCCGAGAAGAAGGCCACCCGCCGCAATAAGCCTTCCGCCAGACTGCGGAGTCTGCGGCGCCAGCTCGCCGACACCCGCCTCGAGATCTCACGCATCTTTTCCAGCCTGAACCTGAGCGAAAAGTGCCTGGAGCGCCTCAGCGAGCGGGTCGGCCTTGCCATGAAACGGGCGCGCGACGCCGAGCGGGAGATCGCACGGCTCGCCGAACGCGCCCGCTCGGTCGGCGAAAACAAAGAGATTAAGCGCCAGCTCGCCGCCAAAAAACAAGACCTGGGACGGATCGAGACAGAGGCGGGACAGAAGGTCGCCGCTCTCAGACACGCTCACCAATTGATCAACCGCGGGCTTTATGACGCGCGCCGGGCCAAGGATGAGTTGACCGAGGCCAACCTCCGCCTGGTGGTCTCGATCGCCAAGAAATACTTGAATCGCGGCCTCCCATTTCTCGACCTCATTCAGGAGGGCAACATCGGCCTGATGAAGGCCGTGGAAAAATTCGAGTGGCGCCGGGGCTTCAAATTCTCGACCTATGCCACCTGGTGGATTCGGCAGGCCGTCACGCGCGCCATCGCCGATCAGTCGCGCACGATCCGCGTCCCCGTCCACATGGTCGAGACCCTCAATAAGCTTCGCTCGGTGGCCCGCGAGATGGCCCGCGAACTGGGGCGCGAGCCGTCGCACGAGGAGTTGGCCCAACGCTCCGGGATGCCGATCGACAAAGTCACCAAGGCGTTCCGCGCTAATCAGCGGCCGCTCTCGCTCGAGTCCCCCGTGGGCGAAGAGAGCGAGGCGCATCTCGGAGACTTTCTCGAAGACACCAGCAGCGCAAGCCCCGACGATACGGCCATCGCCGTTAACCTGCGCGCTCTCACCGACGACGTCTTAGCGACACTCTCGCCCCGCGAGGAGATGGTCATCAAAATGCGTTACGGCCTGACGGACGGCGAGGAGCATACGCTCGAAGAGATCGGGCAGCTGTTCAACGTCACGCGCGAGCGCATCCGCCAGATCGAGGGTAAGGCCATCAGGAAGCTCAAACATCCGTCCCGCGTGCGCCTCCTGAAGCCCTTCTCGACGTCGTAAGGGGTCCGCGCAAACTAAAGGACGCGATCCGCACTCCGAGAAGCCCGGGACCGGCCACGATCCCGGGCCTTCTCTTTTTATCGGGCAGCCGGGGAGACCGGGCGGGAGGCGGCGGCGCAGAGCG
>JANOGZ010000354.1:0-6098 GCA_031406255.1 Pyrinomonadaceae bacterium
TCAAACAGGGTGACGCGACACGGCTCTTGCTCGCCGCCGCCACGCCAGGCATTTTCAATCCAGCGATCTCGCTCATATAAGCGAGAGTCAGCCCAAAAACTGACCAAAGAGACTATACCGCAGCCCGTTTGTTTGTGTCAATCAGTATTTTTATTTGTTTAACCAATGTAGATAGATAGGTTTACCTCTACCTTTTGAACGACGTTGGTGGGTTTTCTGGAGAAAGTGGAGATGGTATTCCACATTTTAATGCGGTGAAAACCTCGCCCATTTGAGGGCTCGGACTACTTTCACTCCGATCGGGCGATTGCTTGCGGCGGGCGGCGGCGAAGGCCTCGGACGCAGCCCATCGAGCCACGATAAAGGACATCCCCGGTGGTGGAACCGATCAAATCTGCTGGGGTTTCGCCGGCAAATAAGCGTCCATCTTTACCGGTCGGAGGCGGCTTTCGTCTCGGCCGTAGGTGCCGCGTGCGGCTTCACTTTCACCGTGCGGGCAGGAATACCGACGTTGATGTGGTATGGCGGGACGTCTTTCGTTGCCAGCGCGTTAGACCCGATTATCGCCTGCTCGCCGACCTGTGTGCCCGCCAGCACGGTCGCATGATACGTGATCCGCGCGCCGTCACCGATGCGCGTAACCAGGTTAAAAACCTTATTAATATCCACGATGTCATGCGTGTGCGAATAGATATTAACGTAATCCGAGATTGAGACATTACTGCCGATCTCGATCCCGCCGCGGTCATCCAAAAGCACGTGGCGATGGACGACCACGTTGTCGCCGAACGACAGGTTGTAACCGAAACTCCATTCAACGAAGTGCCAGCATTTAAAGTTTTCACCGACCCGCCGAAAGATAAACGGAGCGAGCAGGCGGCGAAAACGATGCCCCAGCAAGGCATTCTGACCGAGCGGCGAACGGTCATACATCTGCCACAGCCAGATATACGGCTTGCGTTCGGCATACGCCGAGGTATCTATTTCCGTGTAGTATTCCGGCTCTGTCGTGATGTTGCGCGGGTCAAAATTGTGCAGTACGGCGCGCGCCGAAGGAGAGAGATATTGCGGAGCGGGCGTGCGCTCTGTTTTTTCGCCGAGATGCGCGCCGCCGTAATAGATTCCGTAGAGCGTCTCACGCACCACATCATTGGGATCGCGGCTTTTATCGGTCAGAGCGCCGTGTAAGCTGTCGAGAAATCGTTCGTAGTCGGCCTCGGCCTCTGGCCGGGCATGCAATTCGCGGTAAGTCATACGTAGGTTCACCTCTGAGATTTCGAGCGCGCTATCCGAAAGCCTTTATGTGTTAAATGACAGGATTTTGGAAACGTCGCTCAAAATATCATGAGAGCAATAGCAGCAGCAATCACAGCCGCCCGCAGTAGTGGGTCCGGGGCAAGATAATCAGCGCCTTCTTGCCTCGCGCTGACGTCGGAAGTTAGGATGCTACCATGAGTGGTGTTCTGAAGAAGTTAGCGCTGACCGCACCCTTTGCGTTGCTGCTGTTCCTTGGAGCATGGTTGTGGTGGAATCGCCCCCAGCGTGTGGATATGGCAGCCTATGTGCCGGCCGATTCGCTCGTCTATCTCGAAGCCAATAGTCTGCCGGAGATTGCGGGCGGCATCGTTTCAACAGATGCCTGGAAGGCGCTCGCCCCGGTCGCCGGAATAAACTCCGACTTTGGCAGGCTGAGATGGGTGAGCCGTCTCGCCGCCTGGACAGGGTTTGGCCCGGCGGATGTGGTTGTGCTATCGCGCGCGCAGGTGGCTGTGGCAGTGCTGAATTTTGATGCCGCGGAGCAAGCAGCCTCTCTGAAGATCACTCCCCGCGCGGCGCTCGTCGCCGAAACACACACCGGCGAAGCGCGCGTGCGCGCGGCGGTGGAAAAGCTGGTCGGCGACTTTGCGCGACGCACTTACGGCGCGCCTCGGATTGAGCGCAGGGAAACAGACGAGGCAACCTTCATCATCTGGACGGCGCCAGCCGATGCCCGCCGACAAATCGTGGCGGCGATAGCCGATAGCGTCGCCATCATCGGAAACGATGAGGTGGTGGTGCGGGCCTGCCTCGCCGCGAAGCGGGGCGAGCGTCCAACGCTGGCCAGCGACACACAGCTTGAAGTGATGCGTCAGCGCGTCGGCGCGCACGATGCTCTTTCGTTTGGCTACGTTTCGTCGGCCAGCGCGGCGAAGCTCCTTGAGCTGGCAGCCATCGCTTACGTCGGGCAGCTATCCTCCAACTCCCGCACGCAGAGCGTCGCCGCAGCCTTATTACCCCAAATCGCCAGTAAGATTTTAGGGGGCGGCGCATGGAGCGCACGCGTTCAGGAGGGCGCGGTTGTAGACAATTACTTTCTCACACTTCAGAGCGGAATGCTTCCGCGCCTCCGCGAGTCGCTCGTGTCAGCGACCGATTCCGAGCCGAGCGCGAGCGAGCTATTGCCGGCCGACACCTACCAGCTGACGCGCTACAACTACCGTAACCCGGAAGAAGCCTGGCGCGGCTTGAGTGCTGCCATCTCATCACAGCTCGATGCCCTGAGCGCTCCCTTTGTCGGACGTTTTCTTGAAGAATCGCTCAAGCCTTACGGCATCGAATCGCCGCGCGCATTCCTGCGCGCCGCTGGTCCGGAGATGTTGACCGCGCGACTCGACGATTCGGGTGAAAGCACGGTGCTGATCGTCGCCGTCCGGGACCCTGAGGCGCTCCGTGCCGAGGTACGCAAGCACCTCGGGGCCGGGGCGCGGACGACACGCATCGGCGATGCGGAGATGCTTGCCTCCCCGTCTGAGGAGCGCGGCGCGGCCAGCTTCGTCGCCAGTCATCTCATCATGGGAGCGACCAAGAATGTGCGCCGTTGTCTCGCCGCGCGTGCCGAAGCTCGAACGCTTTCCGCCTTCGATCCTTTCAGACAGGCGGCGCGTTCCGCAGCTACTGACATCGCCGGCGCGGTGACGTTTACGGATGATCGTGAGAACGCGCGCAGCTTCATCTCTCGTTTTGTTTCGCAACGCGATAAAATAGATGATGAAGCGGTGGAGCAGAGGCTCGCACAATTGATTTATGCGTGGAGCGAGACGCGTCTTGTCGAGGGCGGATTCGAGAGAAAGACCCGCTCCTCGTTCGGACAATTCGGTGAGCTTATGACACGGTTCGCACCGGTCGGACAAAACTCCCTCACCTCACGATGAGCATCGCAACATCGCGGGAGAAGGCGCGCCGCTGTTGGCCGGATCGTACGAATAAAACCGACCGTGCGGGGCTGAGTTTACGTCTCATACAGCTCACGGTTTCGCATACGGTTTAGCTCTCGACCCCCGGGTAATCGAACGGATGACTGGCGAGCACGGCGCGCATGTTTATCTGTCCGAACAGGGTTTCGAGATAAGCGCCAAAGCGATGAAGCACGGGCCCGAGTTCGACCGCGCCGTGCGCGGCGGCGACCTCCTCGACGAAACGTTCGTAAGATTCCCAATCTTTGTACATCAGATAGCGTAAGCTGCCGTCACGAAACATGATGAGACGTTCGAGGAGCGGGGCGACGGGGCGTCGGTCACGCTCTTTTTCGGCCTGCTGAACGAGTTGCAGCAGCGTCCACAGGTCTTTGCGCAGAGCGAGTGATTGATCGGACTTGGTACGAAAAGCGTTAAACAGTTGCGCGCCATCATATGTCGGATCAAAAATTTGCGCGATCGCGACGGTTGATTGCTGAAAACAGTCGCGTAACAACCCGTGAGCATTTTCGACCTTGGCATAGACCGGCGGCGCCTGATGAAGCCCGCTCAAGCCGACCAGTTCATGAGCAAAAACTTTACGCAACTCCATACTGATGGCATAACCAGTTCCATCAAGTGTATCGAAAATCGCCGTGTCCAGTCCTTCCGTACGCAGCGCGCGCGTTTCTATCAACTCCAGCAAGATACGCGACTCTTCGTGGACGAGCGTGAAAACGGGTAGCGTCTGCTTCAGCGGATGATCGCGGCGTAGCGCCGTCTCGATAAAACGCAGCCTTTCCAGTAAGCGCGCCAGATCGGTGAAAATGATCACCACATCCGCGCTGAGCGCAGGAGGCGAGAGTTGTTGGGCGAGCGCCAGCAGCGCCGGTTGCAGTTCGGCCGCGGCCAACTGACGGGCGGCGCGGATGTATTGCCTGGCGGCTTCTGAACGATCAAGTTCGCGCTTCAGTATTCTTCCAAAACTCGACCAGGCGTCGAAGCTCACGGCCCGCGCTTCAAGTAGTGCGCTGCAAACGCTGCGCGCATCGCTGAGCGACTCGGCCAGCTCGATCAGCGAGCGCTCGCTCGCTGAAATATAAACGGGCGCGCTGCGTCCGGCGAATACCGCCGTATCCGGCGCATTGGCCTCCGTCGCCTCCATCAACGGCACAGAGATTTCACGGCGCGCGAGACCGAGAATTAATTGTGAGCTGCGCAATAGCGTGGTCTGGGCTATTCGCGCTTCGCTGGCGAAATCCCGCGTCAGGATTGTGGTGCGGTCGGCCTCGGTAAATGGATGGTTGCGCGTGTTAAAGAAGCTGGATAGAGAGCGCAGCTGCATACCAAGCTCGCGCGCCTGTGAATCGATGCCGGGAGCATCCGCCGGGCCCACAGGCACGGATGAAGGTACGACATCGGACGCGCCGCTGTGCGCCATGGTCTCTGCTAAATTGGTGCCGACATCCAAAACAACTTTCCTCGCTGGGTGGCAAAGATCTCACATCAGATGAAACTGGCCCAAGCATGCGCAACAGGCTTCCGGGAATTGTAAGCGTGAAACGCCCCGCCTGGCAAAAGAAGTGAGTAAATTTGATAATATAACTTTATAAGCGCAGGTCACGGACGACAGCTTGTTCGCTTTTGCTATATGTCCTTACGAGCTTTACCCGAGCTATTGATCGCCACCCGAAACGCTGGCAAGGTGCGTGAAATCATCTCGCTTTGCGCCGACATGCCGCTACGCCTGCGCAGCCTGGCGGACTTCCCGGAGACGATCGAGGTGGAAGAGACGGGCGCAACTTTCGCAGAGAATGCCTCGCTCAAGGGCCGATTTTATGCGGCACAGACGGGACTGTGGGCGCTCGCCGACGATTCCGGTCTGGAAGTTGACGCGCTCGGTGGAGCGCCGGGCGTGCGCTCGGCGCGCTATGCCGGGCCATCCGCCACTGATGCCGAACGGGTCACGCTTCTTCTCAGCGAATTAGGGCACGCCAGCGAGGAGGCGGGGCGCCGCGCGCGTTTCATCTGCGCGATCGCCATCGTCGATCCCGCGACTGGTACGGCTAATATTTTCTCGGGAAAGTGTGAAGGTCAGATCGCGCACGCGCCGCGGGGATCGAAGGGGTTCGGTTATGATCCGGTGTTTATCCCGGAAGGATACCAGCAAACATTCGGCGAATTACCCGCCCACATCAAACAGCGGATGAGCCATCGCGCGCGTGCGCTGGCCGCGGCGCAAGTCTTTCTTTATCAGAAGCTGGGAGGAAAAACTTGACCACCGCTTTAACATCCCGCTAGAATTGACGCGGAAGAAGCTTTCTCATATGCACGCAGGGCGGATTCATTTGTCGGGGCGTGGCTCAGCCTGGTAGAGCGCACGGTTTGGGACCGTGAAGTCGGAGGTTCAAATCCTCTCGCCCCGACCATCAATATCAACTGTTTAGAACGGCGGGCGGGTGTGGTGGAGCTGATTCTCACACGGCTTTCAAGAAACACCGTGTGCGCTCTCAACTGAGCTTCGTGCGGATTCCGCACATCAATCAAAAAGGGGTGCGCCGCTAAAATTGTGGCGCACCCCTTGCAAATTTCACTACCTCTGGCAACAAACTATGTCTTACGCGCGAGCGTGATCCGCACCGGCTCCGACAGATTCCGCGCCGCCACATTGAGCGTTTGCGTCTGGTAGCCAGCCGCTTTCACCGTCAACTCCAGTGTGCCCATATGAAGCGGTGGTAGAACCGCCACTCCCTCGGCGCTGGTCGGCGCCCATGACTCACAGAAAAAGCCTCCCCCACGCGTCGATTTAAGATGCACGCGCGCGCCTTTAATCGGATTGCCCTGGGCGTCAATGACGCGGACGTCGGCGCGGCCAATTCCATCAGG
>JANOGZ010000397.1:0-2233 GCA_031406255.1 Pyrinomonadaceae bacterium
CGATGTCGGTCATGCCTCGTCGGGAGAGCGGCGAGGCTATGATGCCGCCCTGCCGCCGAATGCGCCAGTCTTGGCGTCGTCCGTGCTGTCGCGCGCGTCCACAACGGCATAGTATCTGGCGCAATGAAGCTCACCCTGAACGGCGCCGCGGTGGACGTCGAGGCGCACCCGATGAAGCGGCTGCTCGACGTACTGCGCGAAGAGTGCGGCCTGACGGGCACCAAGGAGGGATGCGGCGAGGGTGAGTGCGGCGCGTGCACGGTGCTGATCGACGGCGCGCCGGTGTGCGCCTGCCTGGTGCCGTGGGGCCAGATGGAGGGCGCCGAGATCACTACTATAGAAGGGCTCGGCGACGACCACCCGCTGCAGCACGCGTTCATGGACGAGGTGGGCGCGCAGTGCGGCATCTGCACGCCGGGGATGATTCTCTCGGCGATTGCGCTCGGCGAGAAACCATCGCTGGATCAGATCAAGATTGGTTTGGCGGGTAATCTCTGTCGTTGCACTGGCTACGAAGCGATCTATCGGGCAATTCAAAAAGCTGACGCTGGGGAAACGGCAGGAAAAGGCAGGAAACAATGAGTTTCTTGCCCCTTTCTGCAGTTTCCCCAGAGAAGGCTGTTGTCTTGTGAGAACCGCGACAAGCACGTTGTCGCTCAGGCGGCCGAAGACGATTCACGACGCGCTCAAGATGCTGCGCGACGATCCGACAACCCGACCTACCACCATGTCTGTGGCGGGACTACCGGTCACGCCGAGGTGGTGCAGGTGACCTTTGATCCCCAGATCGTCTCCCTTAGCGAGCTTCTTAAAGTTTTCTTTACCATCCATGACCCGACGACGCTCAACCGTCAGGGCGCCGATGTGGGGACGCAGTATCGCTCGGCGATTTTCTATCATTCGCCGGAACAGAAAGAGATCGCTGAAGGGGTCATCGCCGAACTCACTGCGGCGCAGGTCTGGGATGCGCCGATCGTGACAGAGGTCGTGCCACTTACGAAGTTCTATCCGGCAGAGGATTACCACCAGGAGTACTATCAGAGAAATTCTACTCAGCCGTACTGCCGCGCGGTAATTGCGCCCAAAGTAGCTAAATTCCGTAAGCTCTATCTTGAACAACTTAAAAGTTAACGGATCGAGGCGCCGATCCTGGCCGGCCGGTGAACGCCTCGGCGCCTTCAGACCGACTCGGATTGCTGGACTTCTTGACGGCGCCGGGCCTGAGCCGTTCGACCGGTGGCGCGAACCCGTGCCCTGGCGTCGACGGTTGCCACACCTGATGACAGGCTTGCTAACCGGTCCTGCATTGTTTGATGGCTCGCAGGCTTAGTCTCTCGACATTATCGCCACCACCTGAAATAGTAAGACAGCAATTTGTGATAGGAAGAAAGCCTGGCGAGCACGGCGTCAACGCCCGCCTGCTGGTTGATCTGCGTGAGCGTCGGGTACACGTGCACCATTCCGCCGAGAGCCGTAATGGAGAGCCTGTGCTTCATCGCCAGAATGACTTCGTGGATGAGTTCGCCGGCATGTGCGCCGACGATGTGGGCGCCGATTATCTGCTGCTTGCGTCCGGCGCAGACGAGTTTCGCAAACCCTTCGGTCTCTTCTTCGGCCTGCGCACGATCATTCTCCGCAAACTCGGTGCGATAGACGCGCACTTCCTCGGCGCCGTATTTCGCGCGCGCCTCTCTCTCGGTCATTCCGACGCGCGCCACTTCCGGATCGGTAAACGTCGTCCACGGCACGATGCGGAAGTCCGTTTTCTGTGTGAGCGGCCAGAAGAAGAGCGCATTGCGCACGACCACTGATCCTTCATACGCAGCCATGTGCGTGAAAGGAAAGTGCCCGGTCACATCGCCCGCCGCGAAGATGTGAGCCGCGGATGTGCGCAAGTACTCATCGGTGATGATGCGCTGCTCGTCATACCTGACACCCGCCGCCTCCAGGTTTAAGCCTTCTATGTTCGGCCGCCTCCCGGTGGCGACCAGAATCTCCGCGGCGCCGATCTCGCGCCGCGCGCCGTTCTGTTCGACCATGATCGTCTTGTGACCGTCGGCCGTTCCGGCGCCGATCGCTTTAGCTTTAAGAAGAATTTCTAAACCTTCTCCGCGCAGGATGCGCTCGATGCCGGCCGAAACGTCTTCGTCCTCTTTCGGCAATAAACGGTCATCCATTTCAACGATTGTTACTTCGCTACCTAAACGAGCGAAAGCCTGGCCGAGCTCGAGTC
>JANOGZ010000418.1:0-8979 GCA_031406255.1 Pyrinomonadaceae bacterium
GCTTCGTCGGGCTGAGCGTCGCGGTGTGATTGACGACAAGGCTATACAATTTGTTGTCGTTCGTATTGCCGCCGGTCAGGTCGGCCGTCGCCGGAACGCCGATCTGATCGTTGGGCGAGTCATTCTTCTGGTACGAGAAGCGATAGAACATCGACTGATTGCCGGTGACGCGATGGTCAACCTTAATACTCAGCAGCGTGTCGTTGTAGGGCGTCGGGATTTCACCGACCGGCTGCGCGTCCGGGATGGCCATCAGTTGCGGCAGCGCCGCCGCCGAGACGAGGACGTTCTGCCGCTCGCGGAAACGTTCCAGCGCGCCGAAGTAGAAGAGCTTGTCCTTGATGATGGGGCCGCCGATCGATCCCCCGATTTCCTGACGGCTGAACGTCGGTTTATCAAAATTGGGGTTTGTTTGCTGCCGCTGCTTTTCGAAGAAATCGAATTTGCGAAGGGCTTCATCACGGAAGTTGGCGAATAACGAGCCGTGCAGTTCGTTGGTCCCCGACTTGGTGATGACGTTGATGACACCGCCGACAGCGCGGCCCGATTCCGCCGTCCAGCGGTGCTGGAGAACCTGGAACTCCTGAATCGACTCGTAAGCGAAATTCTGCAACAGGCTCCCGACGACATTATCTTTGTTGTCGCCGCCGTCCACATTCACGTCAACCTGCCGCCCGTCGCCGCCGTTGAAGGCGACGTTTCCGACACGCGTCTTGGTCGGGTCAAAATTTCCGACCGGACGCGCTTCCGGCATGATGACGGACAGACCGGCGAAAGTGCGATTCAAGAGCGGCAGGTTCTGCACCTCGATGGGCGTGACCACGCCGCCGAGTTCCGATTTGGTGGTCTCGACCAGCAATGCATCGGATGTCACCTGCACGGTTTCGGTGATTTGACCGGGATTGAGATTGAAGTTGAGCGTCTGTTTGGCCCCGACGTTCAGCTCGACCTCTTTGAGGAGCGCTTTGCTGAAGTTGCTCGCCTCCACCGATATCTCGTAGGTTCCGGGAGGCAACTGTGTGATCGTGTAGCTGCCTTCCTCATCGGTCGTGGTGGTGCGGCTTTGCCCGGTGCCGGTGTTTCTCGCGGTCACGGCCGCATTGGGCACAACGGCGTCAAGCTGGTCGAGCACGCGACCGGTGACGTCAGCGGTGGTGACCTGCGCCAGCGCCGGGACTACTGATAAGACACTTAGAGCGAAGATCACGGCGAGGCGGCGAAGGAAAAACTGATAGCAGTAACTCATGAGCTAGTGCCTCCTTGCGTTGAGGTTTGAGAAGTGATTATTGAGTTGTAGCTACTAGAGAAAGCCGGACAGAAAATTTAATGACGCAACTGACGTTCCGAGTGTGCGGTTGTAGTCATAGCTTAATTTTTCGGCGGAAATGAGTAAAGAGTTTCGGGAGAATCCATAAATCTGCCGTCCGACATCCGAAAAACTGAATATCGTCTATGAAATTCTAGATGATGCGTCACGCCGCCCCGAAGCTTTTCCTGTGTTCTGGAATCAATTTTGGGCGTCACGCGCGCATTCCGTGATCTTCAAGGAGCCGGAATGATCGGGCGAAAGACTCGTGCCCGTTCCACAATCACCAAAAACGATGGTGCGCGAAAGCGATCATTCCAGTTCGGCGAGAGGCATTCAACGATGCGGATGACGCACGTGAAATAAGGTATCCTGAGCGACTCTGAGGAACGAACCCGAGTGACCGAAGGCGCGCCACCGGCATCACACAAGCCGCCCACTTATGACCGCCTGGCGGCCAGCTACGACCAGGCCACCGAACCGCTGGAGCGCTGGTTTCTGTCGCGCCTGCGCGCCGCGACGCTCCGCGAATTGCCCGCAGGAGCCCGCATCCTCGAAATCGGCGCGGGGACCGGACGGAATTTTCCGTATTACCCGGAGGGCGCGAGCGTCGTCGCGAGCGAGTTGAGTGGCGCGATGCTCGAACAGGCTCGCCGCAAGAGTCGCCCGCCGGGTGTGCAGCTTGTACGTAATAGCGCCGAGCGGCTTCCGTTCGCCGACGCCTCGTTTGATGCGGCCGTGGCCACACTGGTCTTCTGCTCGGTGAACTCACCGCGGGAAGCTTTCGCCGAGCTGCGCCGCGTCGTGCGGCCGGGCGGGACGATCGTTTTACTGGAGCACGTGCGGCCGGGCGGGCTGCTGGGCCATGTCTTCGACGCGCTCAGCCCCCTCACCGTCGCGCTGTTCGACGATCACTTCAATCGCCGCACCGCCGAGGAAGCGCGCCGCGCCGGGATTCAGACGCTGCGTATCGAGCGAAAGGCTCTTGGCATCATCCAGATCATCCGGTGCCGCGTCTAAACAAGACATCACATGCCTCTCTCACAACAGGACGGATACGTTGAGGTCGGCTGTCAGGGCTGGAACTATGGGGACTGGGTGACGGGGCCCGCGGCGCGGCGCGCCCCGGTCTTTTATCCGCGAGGTACACGTCCCGCCGCGATGCTCGAAGTCTACGCGCTCGCGTTCGCGACGGTTGAGGTCGATTCGACCTTTTATGCCATCCCGTCCATCTCGACGATTGAGGGGTGGAACAAAAAGACGCCTCAGGGTTTTACCTTCTCTCTGAAGTTGCCGCAGGAGATTACTCACGGGCGCGCCCTGCGCGGCGAAAGCGCGTCCGCGATGCTCGCCGAGTTTTGTGCGCGCGTGCGCGGCCTCGGCGATAAACTCGCCGCCGTCCTCGTGCAACTCCCGCCGCAGTTTGACGCGACGCCGGAGCATCGGCGTGCGCTCAGCGAATTTCTGCCGCAACTCCCGCCGGACCTTCGCTTCAGCATCGAGTTTCGTCATCGCAGCTGGTTCGCGGAGGAAGAAGCGGTGGGCGTGATTCTCACGCGACATAACGTATCGCTCGCGCTCGTCGAAGGCCCGTGGATCGACCGTGAGCGGATGTGGCGGGCGATTGATCGGCAGACCGCCCCGTTCGCTTACGTGCGGTGGATGGGCGCGCGTGACCTCACGCGCTTTGATGTGGTCTCGCGCGCGCAAGACGACAACCTGCGTGTGTGGAGTGAGCGGATCAAGGATCTGTGTCGGCGCGGCCTGACCGTCTACGCTTATTTCAGTAATTACTACGAAGGACACGCGCCGGCAAGCGCCAACAAGTTAAAGAGACTTCTCGGTCAACCGACCTCCGAACCCGACGAGATGGAGCATCAACCGTCGCTTTTTTAAAGAACCGGGGAAGCCGAAGATTCGTTCTCGCGGGCTAGGCCGGCGGCTCTTCGTCTTCCCCAAGCTTCGTCATGATCTCCGCGAACTTCTCCACGTCGGCGCGCGTTCGTTCCATCGTGCGGCGGCTGTCGAGATAAGCATTCCAGTGTGGCGTCGCCGTCAGCGCTTTAGTCGTATCTTCGTCGAGCACCTGGGCCATCAGAGCGATGAGATCGCTGATGACGCGCGTGTGTTCGAGAAGCGCGCCGATAATCGAGTAGGCAAGACGCGCCTGCGCGCCGTCAAGATCACGCGCCGCCCCGGTAGTGGAAGCGCCAGAGGAAGGCGCCTGTTCGCTCATACGGTCAACTCTTCTGGCGCGCCGGAAGCAGCAGCGTCGAACCAGCTTCCACGCACGTGCGGAAGCTCGGCGACGCGCGCCGCGCGCCCTTTATCGCCACCGACAATCAGCACCTCCGTGCCCGGCCCGAGGTAATCATATTTAATGTAGGCGAGCGCTATCGCTCGCCCCAGGCGCGGCGAAAGCACGGACGAGGTGACGCGGCCGATCTCTTTACCATCAACTGTTCTGACTCTCACCTCACCACCCGTGCGCGGCGGTTCGGCATCGTCATCGTAGATCAGGCCAATGAGTTTTTTGGCGACATGACCGCGCCAGTGGATGCGGGCGATGATCTCCTGTCCGATGTAGCAGCCCTTGGTGAAACTCACCGCATCATCCAGTCCCGCTTCGAGCACGACGTTCGATTCATCCATATCAACGCCGTAGCGCGGCAGCCCCGCTTCGACGCGCAAAACCTCCAGCGCCTCGAAGCCCACCGCCCGCCCGCCCGCCCGCGCGAGCGCATCCCACACCCGTGCGGCCTGCTCTCGACTGATAAAGAGATCGAAGCCGTCTTCGCCCGTGTGCGTCGCGCGGATCATGATTATTCGGGAATCCTCCCACGGCCCGGACCAGACGCGCCCGCGCTCGACGCGCGCCGCCTCGCGTCCCAATACCTGATCGATGATCGCCGCGGCGTGCGCGCCCTGGATGGAGACGAGCGCCGTCTCGAGCGTTGTGTCGACGACGCGGAAGTCTCCGGCCAGCGTGAAGCGTTCGAGCGTTTTCAGCACGCGCTCGCGCGTGACGGCTTCCGTGTCGAGGAGGAAAACGCCCCCGCCCTGATTGAGCACGCGCACGCTCGCGAGCAAGCGTCCCTGCACGTTTGGAAAGGCCGCGCGCATCCATGCGCCTTCGCCCAGCCCGGCGACATCATTGGTGATCAGCCCGTTAAGGAATTGCACGGCTTCGCCGCCGCTCACCGCGAAACGCCCGCGCAGCGAGAGATCGATCAACCCGGCTTCCCGGCCCGCGCCGCCGGCATCACTGCTGCCGCTGCTACTGTCGCCGCCGCGCACGGTCCCGTATTCGGCTGTGACATCCGCATAAGCGAGCGGCACTTCCCACCCGTCGCGCTCCCCGATAACCGCGCCGAGCGCGCGATGCTTTTCCTCCAGCGGCGACTTGTTAATCGTAACGTGCTCGACGGTGTCGTTCATGGCGTCTGCTCGAAAAAGCGGTCGTAAGCTTTGGCTCCGGAGAATCCGGCGACGGCGCGCGTGCCCTGCACGACGACCGGGCGCTTGATAAAAGTGTATTCGGCGGCCATCAATCCGATCATATCTTCGGCCGAAAGCTCGCGCTCATGCAGGTTCATCACGCGATATTTGATGGCGCGGCGCGAGAATAGCCGGTCAGCCCCGCCGGCCATCTCCGCCAGGCGTTCCACTTCTTCGCGGCCGAGCGGTGCAGCCTTTAAGTCACGCCGCTCGGCCGGCGTCATTCCCCTCTCGGCGAGATCCGAGAGAGCCTTCTGGCAGGTCGAGCACTGCGGCAACCAGTAAAATGTGATCGGGTCGGACATCCTGCTTTGAAGAGAAGCTAACTCAACCTTTCATCGCGGTGGAAGAGGCCGCCGCAAAGTTTTAAGTCGTGCCTGCACGGGCAATTCAAGCGCTCGTGCGAGCGACCTGTAATCCGCCAACTGCGCTTCCTCGCGGCGGTGCGAAGCGAGCACCTGCGGGCTCGGATGATAAAGCGGTACGAGCAGACGTCCGTACCACTCATACGCATGCCCGGCCGCGGTTTTTAGAGAAAGCTCATGATACTCAATGCGTCTGAGCGCAGCAAGCGATACCGCGCCGAGCGTCGCGACGACACCCGGATTGATGGTCTCGATCTGACGACGCAGGAAATCAGAGCAATTACCCACTTCAATGTTCGTCGGCCTGCGGTTTGCTCCCGTCGGCGTGCGCGGATTGCAGAGCGCCGCGTTGGTAATGAATGCCTGGTCGCGCGTGAGGCGGATCGAGGCGATGTAGCGCTCGAAATTGCGCCCCGACTGATCGCCCGCGAAGGGGACGCGCGTGCGATCGCCGCCCTGCCTGCCGGGAGCTTCACCGATAAACATGACACGCGCGCCGACCGCGCCGTTGCGCTCGCTGAGCACGGCCCGCCGGTCACACATCGCCGGGCACCGGCGGCACCGCGCGGCCTCGGCCACAATGGCGGCAAACTGAAGCGCACGTTGGCTCTGTAAACTGGGCTTCACGATTAGCTGAAAACTAAAATACTCGGGACGCCGATCAGCAATACTCTCTCGCTCGGAGAGTTGCTGATCGGCGTCCCAATAATTTCAAAGCGCGAAGTCTCAGGCGAGACGCCTGGCGACTTCGGCCCAGTTCACGTTCTTGAAGAACGCTTCGATATAAGGCTTTCGTCCCGTCGCTCCGTACTGCTTGATATAGGCATGCTCCCAGACATCCATCGTCAGGACGGGACGGAAACCCGTCGGATGTCCGAGTTCATGATCGCTGACCCAGAAATTCTGCAACGCGCCATTGACCGGGTCCTGATAGAGAATCGCCCATCCGATGCCGCGCATCATCCCGGTGCGCGTGAAATCCTGCATCCACGCCTCCCAGCTTCCCCAAGTGGTGGTGACCGCCCCTTTGAGCTTCTCATCAACGGGCGAGCCATCGGGCTTGAGGCCGCCGAAGTAATAATCATGCAGACGCATGCCGTCATACTCGAACGCTAAACGGCGCCGCACTTCGGAAAACTCCGGCGTGTCGGCTTTACCGTCGGCCATCATCTGCGCCAGTTGGTTGTTCGCTTTGTTCGTGTTTGTGACGTAGCCTTTATAAAGCGTGTAATGCTCTTCGAGCATGTCTTTGTTGAGACCCTTATAGCCGTCGAGGGTGAAAGTCAGCGGGGCGTACTGCGTGAATTTCGCCATCACGGCGGGCTTCGCGGTCATCGTCGCGGCGGCCTTGTCTTGCGCTTTCGCGGTGGTGGCCGAGGCGACGATCAGTCCGGAGCCGGCGGCGACGATCGTGGTGAGCGCTTCACGTCTGTTGAGCTTCGACATCGGTAATAACCTCCATAGAGTTACAGAATAAGGGAACGAATATTAATCACGCGCGGTTAAGCGGGACGCGGCGCAGGAAATAGCGGCCCGCCCTCGCGTCGCGAGAAATAATGCGAGAGTAGTTCTTCTGAACCTTTTGCTTTTCGCCTTCTTCTCAGGCGGCGCCGGAAGTCGCCGTCGTACTCTTCTGCAGACGCCGTTCGACCGCGCTCCAGTCAATATTGGAGAAGAAAGCATCGATGTATTTGGGTCGCTCCGCCGGTTTGTAGTCGAGCAGAAAAGCGTGCTCCCACACGTCCATCACCAGCACCGGATTGAAGCCGGCGACGTTGCCCGTTTCGTGCAGCGTGATCCAGTGATTCGACAGGCGGCCATTCGCCGGGTTTTCAAAGCAGATCGCCCAGCCGACCCCGCGCATTTTGCCGATCCCGACGAAGTCTGTTTTCCAGATGTCGTAGCTGCCGAAACTCGTCTCCGCCGCTTTATGAAAGGCCGTGCTGCGTTCGGGGTCGCCCGACCCATGCTGCTTCATGTTGCCGAAGTAATATTCATGAAGCACCATGCCGTTGAATTCGAAGCCGAGCCGGCGCGTCAGTTCTGAGTAAGCGGGCATCTCCTCCTGATCAACCACGCCGTCGGCGATGATCGCGGCGATCCGCTCCGTCAGATTATTGGTCTCTTTGACATAACCCTCATAGAGCTTGAAGTGCATCTCCAGCGTTTTGTCGGAGATGCCGGTGAGCCCGCTCAGGTTAAATTGCTTCGCTTGATAGGAACCGCTAAAGCCCATACTACTTTGCCTCCTCTTCGGATAAGTGCGTTGAAGGGTTGTTTTGGATATTCCAGTTCGTTTTTAGTTTACCCTCCCGCCCGCCGCGATGTGTAACGAACAGGTTAAAAGCATCAAGCTTTAATGTTACGGTGAGGGAAATGCTCATGCGCGAGTTAGAAATCCGCCGCGGTGAAATGAGTGAAAAGCGATGAGCAAGCACCCCGGGGTCTTGCTCATCGCTGGCCGTTTATATACAACGACGCGGGACGACGACGCCCGCACGCTATTTGCCGAGGATGATGTAATCGCCGTGCGACGTTCCCATAAAGAAGAGCATCGGCAACGACAGCCAGGCGTTAGTGCGTGAGGCGAGAAACGCCTTGCGTCCGAGGGCGGCGGATTCGGGTGGAATCGGTGTGCCGTCCGTCGCGTTGGCCTTGGTCCACGCGATGATGCGCTTCTGCGCGGGCCAGATGCTCCCCCAGACGTTAAGAAGCATGATCATGCCAAGCGCGCCGCCGATGCCGATCGAGAACGTCTTATTGCTGGCATAGCTTTCTCCGCTGCTGCTGCTGAGCGCCGAATTCAACCAGTAGACGATCGCGACCGACATGATGAGCACAAGCACGGCGACGATCACGGCCAGCACACGGCCATCATTGATATTCGTCTTCTTAATGACGAAAAACTCGATCGCGAAAGTGATGATCGGAACCACCAGCCAGACGAGGAGCACCACGCCGAGATTCGCGCCGGCGTTACCCAGGGAGTTGGCGTTCGTGACATCGGCTTTGAGAATGTACATCGCGTAATAGCCGAGGCCGGAGATGACCGTGACGACCGCACCCCAGCGGAAATACCAGAGGGCGCGCGGCATCAACTCGGGAATGACCTTCCCCTTGGTCGGTCCGTCGAGCGCTTTCATAAAATTGACGTTGACCAGATTGAAGAAGTAGAGCATTCCGATCCACGTGATTCCCGCGACAAAATGGCTCCAGCGCAGAAAAATCCTGGTGATCTCAGTCCCGCTCGGCGCATGAAAAATGTCTTGAAGCATCGCCAGACCGACGGTGAGATGAGCAGTTGACTCGATCAGCATACGTCCTCCGAAACGTGTAGGATGAAGGGTACGATCGTCCGTGCCTTTAGAGAAATGCGCCGGGGCGCGGACGGATGCGCCGAACAGACAGAATCATTTTACCGGCAGCAACCCTTCAAGTCGGTTTTTTAACTTGCAGGCCTGATGTCGGGGCGGGTTCTCTGTCTTCTCCGGCCAAGAGCGGTACAGCGTTCACGTCAATTACGCGCGCAGGTTATCACCAAAGCGAGACGCTGCGCAATAATCTTGAAGTTCAAGTATTGATAAAAGACATGTCGGCGTGAGCGCGCTTCAACAGTGAAGCGCGCTCACGTCGAAGAGAGCTTCAGGCCGTAATGTTTCGGTGGCGCGCCGACGCGGGTTTTCGACGACCGCCGTCACCACCACCGTCGGAAGCGTCCGGGCCACCAGGTGTCGACGACTTTATATCCTCTTAGAGGAAATTGAACTCCGGGACGGGCGGACCGCCCGGCGTCTTCGTCGGAGGCCCGCT
>JANOGZ010000326.1:0-4711 GCA_031406255.1 Pyrinomonadaceae bacterium
TCCCGGAAAGGCGGAGCCTTTCCGCACTGTGCGGCGGCAAAGCCGCAGCGTAACACTGTTAGCTTAATCCCATTGCGCTACCGCTCCGGGTACTGACCCGTGTGATCACCCCGTCACGCTTTAATTACACCCTCGCCAAAAAAAAACTTCTCCTCGCCGACTTCCGCCCAGCCACTTCCGCCTCCATTCGGGTTGTCAATCTTAAGACCGGCGTGATCGCTTACGCTGACTCCTCACACAAGAACTCGGCCGACCGCGGCCTGCGCTCCTCGGCTGAGAAACTTGCAAAGTATTCGGAGGGTGCCCTACCCATCCCCCGATTCAGCCAGAGGGCAGGCGTGTTATCCTTTACGCCATAGAACAAAGACCGGATCCCGCATGAGCTGGGAAGGAGATGCGCGCATGAACCGCCGAGCAGCAGGCTTTGCTTTAATCGTAGCAGGTCTTATTTACGTGATGGTCTACCTTCTATTGCCGGCGCACAGGTCTCTGGCTGCGCCGATCATGGAGGGAGGCTTATTGCTATTTATCCTGGCAATAATTTCTGTCGTTGTCGGAGCGGTCCTGCTGTGGACGGTCAGGAAGAAGCCGCTGCTGTGATTACTCCGCCCCATAGAACGCACCGCCATCAAGCGCTACGGCGCCTGGCTGCTTATGGCTCTCGGAGGGAAATTTCTAATTTAAATAATGAATAAACCTTGGCCCTTACACGAAAAATCCAGATAAGCGATCAGGCAGCAATCCCTTGAACTATCAGCATAGCCTTGTCCGGATTTCCTATTTCAGCTTTTAAAGACAAAACGGTGGTGAGACTACACGGCTTGAGCGAGCGGCGCATCTGAGAGGGCTCACTTTTTAAGAGTGAGGATGCTCACCCTTTTGCGACCTGGAGGCGTGATGATCTTCACCCGTGGGAGGTGAAGAGTGTCATGACCTATGTTGAGAACAAAGGATGCCTTTCACTCATCGGCGGGAGCAGGAGCAGCAACTCTCATCCCGGTGCATGTAGAGGTCGCCAGCAGTACCACCTCGCGTTCCATCGGTAGGCAGATTACTGAGTCATGGGGCCGACGCGCTGCACAAGGTCTCGGAACCTGGCCTCTGAGCGGAGGCTATCAAATATCGGCTCGACTTTAAGCACGACCATCCACACATCACGATCTTCATAACCCTTTTCCAGCCAATAAAACGCCTGATCTCGCTCGCGAAGACCCGTATAGATCATTGCGATGTTGCACGGTAAGACATAGCACCGCTTTGCCAGTTCCGTCAGCTCGTCGATCACATCTCGCGCCGCGTCACGTTTTCCCGCTACCGCATAAGCATGTCCGAGAACCCCCAGAATGGCCGGAGCGTCATCTAAAGCCCTGGCCTTTCGAAGCTCCGCGATGGCCTCCTCATACATCCTCTTTTGCACATAAGCCAAGCCGAGGTAGAAGTGCGCCGGTTAGAAGCTTGAGTCTATCTCAAGTGTCCTGCGGCATTGTTCGATCGCCTGGTCGTACCGGCGCGCGCGGTAGAGCGTCCCTCCCAGATTCGTGTTAATGACAAGCGAGAGGGGATCGAGGTCTTGAGCTCGTTTCATCTCTGCGAGGGCGTCGTCGAATCGACCGAGCGCCATTAACTGCAGGCCATACCAAAGGGGTGCTATCGCATAGCCGGGGTTGAGCTCAATGGCTCGCTTGTATTCTCTCTCAGCACCCTGCCAGTCCCACTCATACCAGAATCTAACCAGCCCGAGCGAGGCGTGGGCCTCGGCAAGCATCTCTTCTATCTCGAGGGCCTTCATCGCTGCCGCCTTCGCCTTCGGCATCGCTTCCCTGGGCGGTAAGTACAGATTTGAAAGTCTATAGTAGGAATCGGCCAACCCTGCGTAAGCCAGCGCGTAACCGGGGTCGAGATCAATGGCCTGCTGAAAATATGCGGTCCCCTTCTTCAACCCTTCTCTGGTGTACTTGTTCCAGTGGTAGCGGCCACGCAGATATGCCTGATAAGCTTCCGTGCTCTCCGTGTAGCGCTTCGTCAAACGCTGCTGCTGCTCGCCCGTTAGTCGCAACCGCAACTTCCCTGATATCTCTCTGGCAATCTCTTCCTGCAGGGCGAAGATGTCCGCTGGGTTACGGTTGTACTGCTCGCCCCACAGTTGCCATCCGTGGGCGACATCGACCAGTTCCATGCTGATGATGAGGCTCTCGCCCACCTGCGATACTCTGCCCGTCAGCACCGCGCCGACGCCGAGCTCGTGCCCGACCGCCTGCGGATCGGCTTCGCGCCCCTTATAGCGAAAGACTGTGCTCCGGGCCATCACTCTCAGTTGCGGCAGTTGCGCGAGGCTGTTGATGATCGTTTCGGTGATGCCGTCCGAGAGGTATTCCATCTGCGGATCAGCACTGGCATTGACGAGCGGCAACACGGCCAGAGACGTGATGGCTTGATCTCGCCGCACGCTCGACTTTTCTTCGGTGATGAGGCGTGCTCCGGCGTATTCCTCAACTAGGTCAGGGCTCTCACCCCGCACTTCTCTGACATTTGCGAAGAATCGGTAACCCCGCTTCGGAACAGTCTCGATGTACTGACGCTCCGCATGGCCGGTGCCCAGAGCCTTCCGCAGCGCGGACATATTTACAGTGAGGTTGTTCTCTTCGACAAAACTGTCAGGCCAGACGGCCCGCATCAGCTCGCCTTTCTCGACGACGTGGCCGCTGTTTCGGATCAGGACAAGGAGGATATCGAAGACCTTCGGAGTTAAGGCCACGGGCTTGCCGTTACGTAACAGGAGGTGTTCTTCCGGGTCTAAGCGGAAACGGCCGAACTCGTAGAAGTGCTTGGCTGGCCTGCTCATAACCTTAATAACCCTTTAGGCAATCTTTAGGAATTATTTAGCAGCCTTTTAAGGACTTCCTAACCGCTCGCCGAGTATCGTTTGTCACAAAGTGAGACGGTGCCTGCGAGGTTAAGTTCAGAAGCCGTGATACCGCGCCCATTGTAGTGCAAGGTCATGGTCGAGACAATAAAGTCAACGAACGTCAGCTTCGCACGGAAGTAACGACTTTTAGGCACACCCTTAGCTCGATTTTATCCATTTCATTTATCTTTGAACGTAAAACGAAGGGCAGGTGAAGCGGCTGACCATTCGGCTAAGTGAGGTCACCTGATGCTTACCCTGCCCTTCGTACTATGGAACTCTAATTAAGTATTTTACTGAGAAGTTTAACAATTTCGATTACACAAGGCGATCCCCATGAAATCCTCGCAATTTAAGAGCCCAAGGCTCGGCTTTCGCATTTCTATTTTGATCCTGATGTGTGCTGCTCTTTTCGCAGCGCAGGCCCCCGCCTTTACACGAGAGTGGGGGCAACCTTCCGCACCGCCGCCCTCCCTGCGCCTTAACACTCATTCCCGGTCCTAGAGGTGGAAAATGCCACGTTAGCGGGGAGAATTTTGCGATAATGCATACACCGGTCACCAAGCCCATCCGAGTAATGCTGGTTGATGAACAAGCAGTCGTGCGATCGGGGCTGCGACTGCTGATCGAGAATCAACCAGGGATGACTGTAGTCGGTGAGGCAAGCACCGGCTCCGACGCCCTCGCCGTGGCCGAGCATGAACAACCCGACATCATCCTGCTTGTTTTGGCCGGCATCGCCGCCATCAACCTTGTGCCCGAACTGCTCGCCGCCGCAAAAGGAGCGCGCATCCTTATCCTGACAAGCATCTTCGACCTTGAGGCGCACAAACGCGCCATGCGTCTCGGTGCGATGGGTGTGGTGTTCAAAGAGAAGGCGCCGGAGGTGCTCATCAAAGCCCTCGAGAAAGTTCATGAGGGCGAACTCTGGCTCGACCGCTCAATGGTCGCGAACGTCTTTGGCGGGAGGGCGCGAGCGAGCGAGGCCACGAAACACGATCCGGACGCAGCGAAGATCGCCACGCTGACTAAGCGGGAGCGCGAGGTGATCGCGCTCGTCGGCGAGGGACTCAAGAATAAGCAGATCGCCGAGCGTCTATTCATCAGCGAGGGGACGGTGCGCAATCATCTCACTCAGATTTTCCGCAAGCTTGAAGTCGCCGATCGCGTCGCGTTGATGGTGTATGCATACCGGCGTGGCCTGGCCAAGCCACCCTTCTAGCTGCTCTCTTTGAACATGGGCCGTGATAATTTTCAACGACTGGCAGGTGAGTATTGTCACACCTCCGCTTTTGAAGCGGTGAAAATTGTCATGGCTAAAGGTGAGCATTTTCAGATGCGCCGCTTGTCAAAACTGTGTAACCCTCCATCAGGCTTGCTGTCTATAAAGCTGTGCGCGCGGCACATTCTTTGCACTAAACCTCTGCGCTTGCCCTCTCGCCGAACTGTTATCGTGCAATTCCCATTCGACGAACCGAAGGGCTTTAAGAGTCTCTGGGAAGTTCGTTCTAAGCAGGTAGGCGTTCAACATGAGCGTGCACTTGCCATGTGTTCTCTCGCATTAGGTTGATCAAATTGCGTTGTTGATCTTCCTAGTAACCCTTGGTAAGGAGGAACCATAATGAAAAAGACGAAGGTTTACAGATCAGTTCTCGCATTGCTGTTTAGCCTATCTCTCTTGATCCCCGCTGCTCTGCCCGTAATGGCTCAACGGGGTCCGGGAGACTGTGGTGCCTTAGTTTGTGGGCCAGGAGGGCCGCCACCGGTCGAGCGCATAAATCCGGGTATAGGTCCGTGCAATACTGG
>JANOGZ010000482.1:0-1946 GCA_031406255.1 Pyrinomonadaceae bacterium
GGTTGCGGCCGGCGCGACCGGGCACGGCCCGCCCGAAGCATGAACTCTGAACAGCAAAATCAAGCGGACTGGCTATTAGTTTGAGCGACCGCTTGGGCGGATGCTATACTCGGCGGCAAATTTCCGAAGTGCGGCGGAAGCAGGTTGAGGTTTTCAGGAGAGGAGAGTTGACCATGCTCGAAAGAACCTTAAAAAACCATCACCATGTAAATCGCACGCACGGTTTTTACGTGACGGCCACGCGCTTCGCCGCGACGCTCATGCTCGTATGTGCCCTGCCCGTTGCCGCCGCTGCCTACACGATCATTCTTCGCAGCAGTCGGCGGGTGGAGATACCGGCGGCGTTTACTGTGACGCGCACCACTTTGACTTACGAAGCCGCGCCAAGCATTTACGTTACCCTCCCGATGGCGCATATCAATATTGCCGCGACAGAGCGCATCAATGGCGAACCTTACGGCAGCCTGCTCCGCCGCGTCGAACCACAGGCTCCGCCACGGGCGAACGCGGCTGCCGTCGCGGCGAGCCCCACAACCAGGCCGCGACGTGCCCGGCATACTCTGACGAATCAAGACCTGGAAGCATCGCGCCGGGCGCGCCGGAAGAGTGAAGAAGCATATGAGCGTCGTCGCATCGAGCTTGGCCTGCCTTCGGCGGAATCCACGCGACGCAGCGCTGAGGAAGAGACCCACTTCATGCGCGAGTTCAACCGCCGACAGGAAGAGAAGTCGTCACAGCAGGAAGCCTACTGGCGCGGGCGGGCCACGCAGTTGCGGACAGCGACGGCCGTCCTGGACGCGGAAATAGATTACCTGCGCGCGCGTCTCGCCGAGACATCGGCTCCGGCCCCTGGTTACACCACCGTTACGGAATTTGATCCGTTCTTCACCGGACAACCATATCCGCCGTATCCGACCGGCCCCAATGTTGGCCACATCGGCTCCGTCTATCCTTTTAATTACGGCACGAGTGATCGTGCGGTGCTTCGCGATCGCTTGCAGACGCGCGAAGCCGAGCGAGCGGGCATGGAAGCGCGCTGGCGGCTGCTCGAAGAAGAAGCGCGGCGGGCCGGTGCGCTTCCCGGCTGGCTGCGGCCCTGAACGAGAAATACCTGTATGCGAGCGGGCGGTATTTATCCGGCGCAGGTGGTCGGTGGAAGTAAGTTAACGTGTATGACGGCTAACAAGGAAGCGCGGCTCATCAGCCCTGAGGAAGCGTGGAAACTGGTCGAAGAAGGTAATCATCCGGTCTTCCTGGATACGCGCAATGCAAAGCACTGGGGCGCGAGCGATGTGAAGATTCCCGGCGCGTTGCGCATCTGGCGCGAGGAACTTGCCGGAAGACTCGGAGAGGTTCCGCGCGGTCGACCCGTTGTGACGTACTGCGCTTGACACCGCGAACACTCAAGCACCCGTGCGGCGCTCATACTCGAAGAACACGGCTTTACGGAAACACACGTACTCGTCGGCGGCATCAACGCCTGGCGCGAGCGAGGACTCCCATTGGTTCCAAAAGAATAGGACAGCATTTAGTAAACAGTATTCAGCATTTTTATCTTTCAATTGATTACTGGCTGCTGTCTACTGCCGACTTATGATGAAAGAAGGCTGGGAGGCCGTCATCGGCCTCGAGATACACGCGCAGCTCAACTCTGAAACGAAGATTTTCTGCGGTTGCTCGACGCGCTTCGGCGACGAGCCGAACGCCAATACCTGTCCGGTCTGTCTCGGCTTGCCCGGCGCACTGCCCGTACTTAACCGCCGCGTCGTCGATCTCGGCGCGCGGGCGGCGCTCGCGCTCGCGCTCCACATCAACGAGCAATCCATTTTCGCGCGCAAAAACTACTTTTACCCGGACTTGCCGAAAGGCTACCATATATCGCAGTATGACCGTCCGTTCTCCGAGCAGGGGCGCCTGGAGATTATGACCGCGGCGCGCGACGAAGC
>JANOGZ010000514.1:0-1010 GCA_031406255.1 Pyrinomonadaceae bacterium
CGCTTGATGTGCTCGGGGGTATCAAAATCCGGTTCGCCAGCTCCGAGATCGACAACATCTACGCCCGCCGCGCGCATCGCCACCGCCGCCTGCATCGCCGCCAGAGTGGATGACGCGCGCATTCTGGCAACAGTCTCTGAAACGGGAAAATCCATCTTCTTTTTAGATTCCTGCATGATCAACTCTCAAGATTAATATATCGAGACAGGAGCACTACCATGAGAACTTGCGTATAAGAGGGGCGGCGCCGCACCGCGCGCTCGTCAGGCTCCTGATCAAGACACCGGCCGGTTAACCGTCATACTTCTAGCCTGTTCTGACTTTACGTCGCATGCGGGCTTCGACCGAAGCGGGCACCAGACCCTCGATCGCACCGCCGAGCTGGTAAACTTCCTTTACGAGGCGCGAGCTAACATAGGAATATGCCTCGGCTGACATCATAAAAACGGTCTCGAGGCGCGGCTCCAGACGGCGGTTCATCAGCGCCATTTGCAGTTCATACTCGTAGTCGGAAATCGCCCTGATGCCGCGCACAATCGCATCGGCATCGCGTTCGATGGCATACTTTACAAGGAGGCCCTGAAAATCCTCGATAACGAGGCGACACTCGCCACAATCTATTTCGCCGAGCGCTTCGAGCAGCATCTCGCGGCGTTCCTCAATCGAGAAAAGCGGATATTTTTCGGGGTTGACGAGCATCGCGACGATGATTTCATCAAACAACTTGCAGCCACGTTCGATGATATCCAGATGACCGTTGGTTACTGGATCGAATGAACCGGGATAGATGGCGCGTCGCATAGAAGTCGGAAAGAGAACTGAAGTTGTTTAGACCGCAGCGAAATTAACACAGCCATGCTCGACAAAACAATAAGCCGCCTCGCATCAAAAGACCATCGCGGCATGCGATCCGGGCGCGCGCCGGGCCGAGTTGATTGACCTCTTGACATGTCAGGGAGAGCGGTGGTTCAATGGCGGTGCTGACAAACGTGGTGAGTTAAGGCGACTTG
>JANOGZ010000523.1:0-1445 GCA_031406255.1 Pyrinomonadaceae bacterium
GGACGCCATACGTTTTACTGGAGATTCACCAGCTCGTTGATCTTGGCGCGCACGGCTTCCGAGAGCAGCCGCACCTCTTCGGGGCTGAAATTCGCGGTGCGGAACGCGTCCTGTATTTGCTGGTCCGTCAGCTTTGAAAGAAGCCCGCCTATCCACTTCGCATCCTCGACCGTGATGTCGCGCATCAGGCTCTTGTTCTTACCATCGTAGCCGAACAAAACGTTCTGCCCTTCGACCCGCTCGACGAACTTGGTCTTAACATAGTCCTTCGCCGAGTTGCGATTGTGCGTGATGAAGTTGCCGGTCTTGCCGAAGGTCGCGCCGAGATCGGAGATGATGTAATGCAACTCGTCCTGCCCGCCCTCGCCGCCGGGCACAAAGAGGATCTTGTTGTTTGAGTCTTTCAGATCCCAGTTGTTCAGGAGCGCCATCAGGACGACCAGTCCCTTTAACTCCTTCGTCCCAGCGAAAGGATTGTTCGTCCAACTCCACTCGCTGATGCGCTTCACGTTCTCTGGCCGCGCCTCAAACCTGACGTTGGCGAAGCCCTTGCCCTCACACCTGTCCACCTTCTTGCGCGGCTCGGGAGCGCCCTTGATCTGAACGCACGGGATGAGGTAGGGAGTCTCCGTCACGTAGCCGACGGCCCAGACCATCCGTGAGGAGGCGGTTTCGGGCTGCGCTTCCTTGCCGAGTTTCGCCACCCAGACCTTTCCCGCGCCGTCGCGCACGCGGAACTTAGGCGAGTAGCCTCCCTGTTCTTCTTTGATGTAGGTGATGCTCGTCAGGTCCGGCTTCATCTCGTCGCCGCCCGGCCCGAGGAGAAGGTTCCGCGTGGAGACTTCGCCCGGGTCACGCCACAGCACGGGCGTCCCGGTCGGCTGTGGTTCTTTCTTGTCCGATTTTTTCTGGGCGAACGCTGACGACGAGCATATGAAAAAGAGAAGGGCCGCAAAAGTTATAAAGGTGCGAGTCATGCTTTGTGCGATCATCTCGGTATCTTCCTTTTGTCTGTGCAAAGACAGGTGCCGATCCGCGGCTCGGAGGCCCGCCCCTTTTTCATTCGATAGATGAGGGCTGCTTCCGGGCTCATCGCGTTCTCCGAATAGACCTGACATAACGCTGAAAGAAAGAAACTTATTTGGTAGCTCTTATATCCCTCTTTCGCCGATTCGTCAAAATTCCTGAATCGACAGTCGCGCCGGTCCCTGAAATAGCTGAAAGTGCAATTTGTCGTCAACAATTTCCAGGAGCATAAAGTGCAGATCTTGATCAAATGATTTACTCTGTCAGGTTCGATTGCTTCTTAACCTCACCGTGCCTAATTTTGCCACCCGCGCCTGAGATAAATAGTAAATCCCCTTTTATGGCTTCACCCGTACATAGAAGCGCTCGTGACCGGCAAACACTACATCCACTCCGTGGTTCAAAAATATAGGTTCAAC
>JANOGZ010000538.1:0-1273 GCA_031406255.1 Pyrinomonadaceae bacterium
CCGCTGCCCATCGTAAAGCTGAAGAGCGTGGGCTGCGCTTTCTTATTATTAAGAGCGTGTGTGGGACTTAGAAGCCTAACGCCCGGCATCACCCGCCGCTCAGACAACGTGACGAGCGGCAAGTCTCGCGATGAGAGGAGCGCTAATTCGCGGTCGGGTGCATGCCGTTGTTAGGCGTCGTTCGCCGTTATCCTTCTTACTTGGGAAATCCCTGATGTGAGTAAGCTACCGTAGATTTGATTGTCCCAACCATAGTCGGTCAAGGCGAACTACGGTGAACTGATGTGCGCCGGATCAAAAGGCAGTTCGCTGCACGCACACTCCCGCAAAAAAGCTGGTAGGTTCACTATTTGTGCCTCGACTTTCTCAGCATCGTCCAATTGCTGTTGCCAAAAGAATTTGCACAGTTGCCCATCGTTCACGGCATGGATGTCCGTCATATAGAGAGTATCTTCAAAGCTGGAACAATGCGGTGCGGGATAGCAGGAGATGACTTGGCCCTCAGCAGTGACCAGGTAATAAGGCGCGGCATGATGAATCACCTCGCCGTTGGGCAAACGGATGGAGGCAGCACCGGAAGGCAATGGCTCAGCGGTTCCTTGCAACAAGTACTGGCCGTTGGTCAATCTCCAACACCGGGTCGGGGTGAATGTCGCGGGCTTCGCAGAGGGCGCAGTTTGAGCCATCTCCTGGACGCTATACGGGGCTTTTGCAGAAGGCTCCTCCCGCTCGTTTGCGGGCGGGGATAATAGGTCGCCACCTGGGATAAGTTTATAGGTAATCCACCGTGCGAGTTCCTTCGTAAGTTCTTCATCCTGTTCAAGCCTTCTCACCTTATCTTCTTCTCGCGTACAGGCCGCAAACGCCAGTGCAGGAATAATAAACCTCCGTTTTTCCAAGCATAATTCTATGAAAAATGAAAATAACTTGGGCGACATATCATATTCAATTCGGACACTGTCAAGCATCTGCACAACACTGGAAATAACAACTCCTTTTTCTTCCTCTGGTCGTAAGTCCATTCCTTCAGCAGAGCCTCCGATGACTGCTGACAGCATGGTATTTTCTTCATCATATCCTTTAATGAGTTCAGCGTTTTCTTCAATGAGTGTTGAAAGCCTGTCGATGGTTACATGTGGATCGGATGCGCTCTCAGTCGGCATGAATGGCGAGGTCGTCGCAGTTTGCGACGTCTTCTGGACGCCCTGGTGCTGGTGGGGGTCGGGTTCATTCGTTTTCGCGTCAGCGGGTTTCTGTTCACTGATTACGCGCT
>JANOGZ010000548.1:0-2985 GCA_031406255.1 Pyrinomonadaceae bacterium
CTGCTGCTCACCAATGATGGAGATTTTGCGAATTTCATCACCTCGGCGCGTAACGGTGTAACGAAAGTTTACGAAGTCAAAGTTAAGGGCGTACCGTCGGAAAACGCGATCGAACGCCTGCGCCGCGGCATCACGCTTGAAGACAAAGTCAAGACCGCTCCGGCGCACATCAAAAAACTGGGCGAGACCAAGACCAACTCGTGGTTTGAGATAGTGCTGCACGAGGGACGCAATCAACAGATCAGACGCATGTTTGAGCGCGTCGGCCACTCGGTCTTGAAATTGCGACGAATCGCTATCGGGCCGTTGAGGGATGAGCGCCTGGCGACGGGGAAGTGGCGAATGCTGACGGCGGCGGAAGTGGCGCGCTTCAAAAAAGGGGGCGGCCAGAAGAGTAGGGGCGGCCCGACGCGGTCGAAACGCGGGGGAGCCCGACCCCACAGGAGACGCGGCGCGGGTCACGGCGCGAGTTGAGATTAGGGTACAATGCTGCGCGCAGGCGGCGAGTATCAGGGATCGATATCTCACGCGGCGGCCGTCCGTTGACCAGTCGTTATTTTCAGATGGAGCGGATTTATGGAGTTTGATCTGAACGAAGAACAGCAGCAGGTTAAGATGAGTGTGCGCGAGTTTGCCGAAGCGGAAATCGCGCCGCACGTGATGGAGTGGGATGAAGCCCAGCATTTCCCCGTCGAACTGCTGCCGAAGCTGGCCGAACTCGGCTTGATGGGTGTGATCTTCCCGGAAGAGTATGGCGGCGCCGGAATGGGCTACGTCGAATATGTGACGATTGTTGAAGAGCTCTCGCGCGTGGATGGCTCGGTCGGCATTTCGGTGGCGGCTCATAACTCGCTGTGCTCGAATCATATCTACATGTTCGGCACGGAGGAGCAGAAACAGAAATACCTCGTGCCGCTCGCGCGCGGCGAGCATCTCGGCGCGTGGGGACTGACCGAACCGAGCGCCGGTTCCGACGCCTCCGGCACGCGCACCACGGCCGTCAGGCAAAACGGCGACTGGATCGTCAACGGCTCGAAAAACTTCATCACCCACGCGATCCATGCCGATACCTGCGTCGCGGTTGCCGTCACCGATCGCGCCAAAGGAAATAAGGGGATCACCGCCTACATCTTCGAAAAGGGAATGAAAGGCTTCGCCCCGGCGAAGAAAGAGAACAAACTGGGCCTGCGCGCATCGGAGACGGCGAGCGTGGTCTTTGAGGATTGCCGCGTGCCGGACGGCAACCGGCTCGGCGATGAGGGCCTGGGCTTCATTCAGGCGATGCAGGTTCTGGATGGGGGGCGCATCTCGATCGCGGCGCTGGCGGTCGGGATCGCTCAGGGCGCGTACGAATCGGCGGTGCGCTACTCGAAAGAGCGCGAACAGTTCGGCAAGCCCATCTCTGAATTCCAGGCGATCCAGTTCAAGCTTGCGGATATGGCGACCGAGCTCGAAGCGGCACGGCTGTTGATGTACCGCGCGGCATACATGAAGGATCAGGGCCGGAAGGTGACGAAAGAATCGGCGATGGCGAAGCTTTATGCCTCGGAAGTGAGCGTGCGCGTGTGTGAAGAGGCGATTCAGATTCACGGCGGTTACGGCTACACGAAGGATTATCCGCCCGAAAAATACTGGCGCGATTCGAAGCTTTGTACCATCGGCGAAGGCACCTCCGAAATTCAACGAATGGTGATCGCGCGGCAATTACTCAGGGCATGAGCGGATGAGCGCCGGGGCACCCGTTTCCACAGAGATCGAGCGCGTCCTCGCCGGAGAGCCGCGCGCTGTGGCGCGTGCCATCTCGAAGGTTGAAGATGGCGCGGAAGGCGCTTTCGATCTAATGAAGGCGATCTTTCCCCACACCGGTCGGAGCCTGATCGTCGGCATTACGGGTTCGCCGGGAGCCGGCAAGTCGACGCTGGTGGATCGTCTCGCGGGTTTGTACCGCCAGCGCGGTGAGCGTGTCGGCATCGTCGCGGTTGATCCGTCGAGCCCGTTCTCGGGGGGCGCGATTCTCGGCGATCGCATACGGATGCAGACGCTCGGCCTTGACCCGGCGGTTTTTATCCGTTCGATGGCGACGCGCGGTAATCTCGGCGGCCTCGCCCGCTCGACCGTTGATGCCGTCGCGATCCTTGATGCGGCGGGTTACGGAAAGATCATCGTGGAGACGGTCGGTGTCGGCCAGGACGAAGTGGAGATCGTGAAGACCGCCGATGTCTCGGTCGTTGTGCTGGTGCCGGGGATGGGCGATGATATTCAGGCGATCAAGGCCGGCATTATGGAGATCGGCGACGTTTTTGTGGTCAACAAAGCGGATCGGGATGGCGTGCTGCGCACGGAAAAAGAGCTGGAAGCGCTGTTGTCTCTGGCCCACCGGCCGGATATGTGGCAACCTCCGATCGTGAAGACCATCGCGACGGAAAACAAGGGAATTACGGAACTCGCCGACGCCATCGGCAGTTACTACGTGTTTCAAAAAGGGGCGGACGCGGGCCGCACGCGGCGCAGCGCGATCGCGCGCTGGCGCATTCTCGAACTCTTGCGTGAGCGTCTGCTCGCACGCGTGCTCGACGGCGAAGGGGCGACCCGCGAGCTGGATCAGCTCGCCGCTGAAGTTGCCGACAAGCGCCGCGATCCCTATTCTGCCGTTGATGAGATTATGCGGAAAGTAGACGGCGAATAATGAACAGCCCGGGCAGTCGCTCTGCTTCGCTGCTGGCCGATCACGAATTGGATATGGAAATGAAAATCGAACATATCGGGATTGCGACGCACAGGATTGACGACGCGCTCGATTTCTGGCGCGATGCGCTCGGCCTGCAAGTCGTCGAGACGGAGGATGTCGGCGAGCAGGGCGTGCGCGTCGCGATGCTCCCGGTCGGCGAGCCGCGCATCGAGCTCCTGGAACCGACCACGCCGTCTTCGCCGATCGCCAAGTTTCTCGAAAAGCGCGGCGCCGGCATTCATCACATCGCGGTGCGC
>JANOGZ010000579.1:0-3244 GCA_031406255.1 Pyrinomonadaceae bacterium
TGCTTGATCTCATCGAGCGAGAATCCCAGCACCTGCGCGCGCTTGATAAACGACAGCCGTTCCAGCACGTCCGTGTCGTACACGCGGTATCCGTTGCTCCGGCGGGCGGGATGACCCAGCAGCCCGCTCCGTTCATAAAAGCGCAGCGCTTCGATCCCGATGTCGCTCAGCTTCGAGACCTGACCGATCTTCAGGTCGGTTTCCCCGGCAGGACTTGCCGGCACCGGTCGTTTAGCCGTGGTCTTCATCTCCTCCTCCTGAAATCTTTTTCGCGACGAAGTATCCGGAATCATCCGGCGCCGCGCGCTCGTCGCTCCGATCGGGCCGGAAGTCCTCCCTTCATGGAAACCGACACCGGCAATTATAAACCCTGTAGTCGAGTCCAGAGTCAAGCGGCCACGCCGAAATAATCCGTCGAGTGGCAGACGGCGCCCCGCCGCCCACCGTGTGCCTTCATTCTTAGCACTGATTTTCCAGGCAGATAACGCGCTTGAGCGCGGCCCTGTTAGCGTCTTCAGCTATGAGTGATGAGCATCCGGATGGTAAATTTTGAGAGGGTCGTCAGGACTTCTGTTTCACACGGTCGTCAACCTCATTCACTTACGGCGCATAGAAGGAATTCACGCGCTTTTATGCGCGCGCCTCTCTCTTCGCCATCTTTTAAAAGCGGGTCGCTTACCTTTGTGACGTGTCTCTGCGGTAATGACGAATATAGTGCGGCGATTCGATCTCCGGACTCAGGCGCGAATCATCGATCGCCTCGGCCGCGACGAGGCGGAGTGGAATGACGCCGGCCCAGATCGGCAGACTGTAATCATCCTCGTCATCCAGCGGGGGGCCGGTACGGATTTTCGCCGAAGCCTCGGCGAGCGACAGGGACAGCACCTGCGTCGCCTGGAGTTCATTTTCAGTGGGAGGGCGCACGTCCGCCCAGCGACCGGGGATGACGTGCTCAGAGAAAGCGCGGAGCGCTTCGAGTTTCTCTTCGGGAGTGGTGGTTGATTGCGCCCTGCCGAAGATGACAACAGACCTGTAGTTCATCGAGTGATGAAAGGCCGAACGCGCGAGCACAAGGCCATCGAGCAATGTCACCGTGACACACACCTCGGGGCCTTCGCCGAGCGCTCTCAGCATCCGGCTCGCCCTCGCTCCGTGAATGTAAAGCGTATCCCCCACGCGCCCGTATCCCGTGGGAATGACGAAAGGCTGCCCGTCAACAACGAAGCCTACATGGCACACGAACGCCTCATCCAGAATCTGATAGATGTGCGCGCGCTCATACTCCGCTCGCTGCGGAAGCCGCTTAAGGGTCGTTCGCCTGGTCGGCGTAAAATCATCCATCACGCTCGCTCCTGAATGACAAGTTAAAAATGAATTTTCTCCGATGATCGCGGCGACCTTCTCCCCGCATACCATCACAATCATCCCTCAACGCTTCCACAGCCCTTGCGAGGGGATGCGCAAGGCCCTGTTGAATTTGCTGGAAGCGTTCTCCCAGGCGATGATTTCCGTCAATTCCACGATCGCATCATCCGTATAAAAGCGGCGCAGCCGTGCGAAAAGCCCGTCGCTTACCTCGCGCCCGGTGATCGTCATCGCGTCAGCGTAGGCAAGGGCGACGCGCTCCGCTTCGCGATAGAGCGGACTCGTCGCGTAAAGCGGAAGCGCCATCATCTTTTCGTGCGGGACTCCGAGTTCGCTGCCGACGGCAGCATTGATGTCCTGTCAAAACTCGCAACCATTGATCGAGGCGACCCGCCGATTGACGAGCGCTTGCAGACCGGCGTCGATCAGGCCGGAAGCCTCGATCCCCTGCCACATTCCACGCACCGCGCGAAATATTGAGGGCCGCCGCGCGTAAACCAGATGATTCAAAAGCGGCGCACCCCATTTCTTCGTCTGGGCCTCAAACACCCGCTTGATGTAAGCCTCCACTTGACCCGGATTCACACCTTCAATTCGTGCCACTGTCTTCTTTTAACCTCTATCGATTGTGATCTTCTTGACCAAAGCGCGCTCCTCATGCGCGCGACAGACAAGCACTTACCGCATCAGCCCGGCGCAGGAGACTGCCCTTCGGGACACAGCAAAATACCCGGCTTAAGTACTATAGCATTCAAGAAAATGATGTGCCGATTTCTGTCCCGGAGGCGCACAAACAGCAAAACATTTTCTTGAATGCTATAGCTTCATATCCCCGGCCGACCCCTCTTATTTGATCGCTTCCACATTTCCGAAAAGTGGTATGGCCCGGAAGAACGAAAATGGCGCTTGCATCGCCTTCAGTCTGGTTTATTATCACAGGCGCCGATGAAAAGCCTCCCGGCCTGGACGGCATCTGATCGGCGAAGGGAGGTTCACATAAAACATGGAGATAAGCGATATCAACTCCTTCCTTGAGTATTACGAAAAAGTGCGCGGGCGGACACTCCGGGTGATCAAGCGTATTCCGCGCGACCGGATCGATTGGAGCTACCGGGAAGGCAAGTTCACGCTGGGTGACCTGATCAGGCACATCGCTGCGACGGAAAGATACATGTTCGTGGAGAACGCGCTGGGACGACCCAGCCGTTATCCGGGGCACGGAAAAGAACTCGCCGATGGATACGACCAGGCGCTGGCCTTCCTCGACCGGACGCATCGGGAATCCGTCGAACTGCTGCGCACGTTGAGCGGTGATGATCTGAGAAAAAAATGCGCCACTCCCGCCGGTACTCCGATCACCGTCTGGAAGTGGCTGCGCTCGATGATCGAGCACGAAATCCATCACCGCGGACAGATATATCTGTACCTCTCCTTACTGGATGTTCCGACGCCTCCACTATATGGCCTGACCTCCGAGGAGGTATTTGAAAGAAGAGCCGCCACAACGCCTCACGATGCTTAACCCGTCCGATCCAAACTTCGAGGCGCGTGTCAGGCAGAGTTTCGCGCGCCAGAAGCTAATGACGACGATCGGCGCCACGATGACGGAAGTATCGCCGGGCGTAGTCGTCATCGAACTGCCCTTTCGCTATGATTTGACGCAGCAGCATGGCTTCATGCACGCCGGCGTCGTCACCGCCATCGTCGATACCGCCTGCGGTTATGCCGCGCTGAGCCTCATGTCGGCGGATGAGGATGTATTATCGGTCGAATTCAAGATTAATCTTCTCGCTCCCGCCAGGGGTGAGCTGATGATGGCGCGGTGCATCCCTTGATTAATATTGCGTATTTCCGCTTCACGTTCTCGCATTAATTGTTC
>JANOGZ010000612.1:0-3161 GCA_031406255.1 Pyrinomonadaceae bacterium
TGCTTGATCCCGGTACGCTATTACTAAAATCGTCATCTCACCTTTCTCCCGATTGACGAGGTTGCGGATTTAGAGGAGATTCGGCGGGGAATGCTTCAAGGCGAGCGGATATATCCGCGGACGCAACCCGCTCTGAGAGAAAGGGCCGATTGGTGATATTCTCTTTGTTAAAGGTAAAATTCTCGGGTGGTTCACGATTTGTGATAAAAGTTTCGTCGCTCTTTATCAAGTAGGACGTATTGTATCGATATGGATAAATCGGAGAAGAAAGAGACTGAGAAAAAGCGCGACGAGGCGTTGGCCGAGCGCCTCCTGCGCCGTATGCTGGAAGGCATGGGCTCGGTCGTGGATCGCAAGCTCGGGCGCGAGGCCGAACCGCAGAGCGGCTTTACGACTTCTAAACTCATTGACAGAATGAAGCGCCTGATCGATGAACGCGTGCGCGACGAGGGCGGCGTGAAGGGGCGCATCGCGCCGCATCATTTAAAACTTAAGATCGAGTGGGGAACGCACTCCGAAGCCCCACCCGCATACATCAAAGAACTGGAACACGAGGTTCTCGCCGCCGCGATTGATTACATCAATGATCAACGTCTGCGAACGCTGGCGCCCGTTGCGATCGAAACGCTCGTCGATATTTTTACGACCGGCATCACCGTTGATCCGACTTACGGAGAGTTTGAAGAAGAATTGCAGCGGCAGGATGAGGAGCGTCGCCGCGCCAGTGAAGGTAAATTGACCGTGCCCCGGGCGCTGGCCGTACCGGATGTGCGCGTGACGGCGCGCGCGACCGGCTTTGAAGGCGCGCGCGCGACGGTGCTCACCTTTAAGCCGGGAGGGAGGCGCATCAGCGTCGGGCGCGTCTCAGACAATGATCTGAGTCTGAACCACTCGAGCGTCTCGAAGATTCATGCGGCGCTCGTCATGAACCGTGAGGGCACGCTGCTCGTCGCCGATACCGGCTCGACAAACGGCACATACGTCAACGGGCGCCGCATCGCCTATGGCGAATCGCGCCAGATCGAAGACGGTGATGTCGTCGGCTTCGGTGATGTCGAGGTTCGATTTCGCACCAACAAAGAACAGTAAACCGGGGACGAAGTTAAGATATGAGTTTTATCACCGCTAGTTCAAGCATGATGCTCCTTCAAGGTATTCCTGAAAAGCAACCGGCGCTGCTCAGTCTGGTATACATGGCCGGATTTACGCTGCTGATTGTGTGGCTGGGCATTTCGTTATTGCGGCGCGCGCAGCGGAAGCGTTCGGCCCTGGCGGCGATCGCCTCCGCCGACCTCCCCGCCGAGGTTCGTCAGCGGCTGGGCGCGACCTCAACCAATCGTGGCCTCCATGTTCTGCGCTGGGTGTTCATCATACTGGCCCTGTCGGTTTTCGGCTTCCATGTCTACTGGGCCCGCTACGCCGAAGTCTCGAACGAACGGTTTCAGGAGTTGAGTTATAAAGATTTACGCAACCGCCGCCTCGCCGAATCGACCCTGCGCGGCTGGATTCTGGATCGCACGGGAGAGTTGGAACGAGCGCTGGCGCTCTACCGGCGCGGCCCCGGCGGCCAGATCATCCGCGAATACCCGCTCGACACCGAGATGTCCCAACTGTTCGGCTCCGACCGGGGCGACCCGGGACTCGAACGCGCGCTGTTCGGCGTGCAGAGCGGCGCGGCTCCGGAAGCCCTCGACGTCGCGCTCGAACGCGACATTAAACAGCCTGCCAACCTCGATGTGCGTTTGACAATTGACGGTGAATTGCAGAAGGCCGTCGCCGAACAGTTGCGCGGCCGTCACGGCGCGGTGGTGATGCTCAATCCACAGACCGGGGAGGTGCTCGCGATGTACAGCAATCCCTCCTACAGTCTCAAAGAAGTGCAGGACGAAATGACGTGGATTCGTCTCGACGCTGACAAGCGCGATAACCCGCTCGTCAATCGTGCGCTCGGCACGTATTACATTCCCGGCTCGACCTTCAAAACCGTCACGATGATTGCGGCTCACGTCGCCGGCATGATGAAAGAGGAATTCGTCTGTAGCGGTAATGGCTATTACGCCCAGCCGGGCGCGAAGGTGATCTTCGATGACCAGGGCGCCGGTGAAGTCCACGGCCGCATCCGGATGGATACCGCTTACGAAGTCTCCTGCAACCAGTATTTCGCGCAGCTGGCCGTCAAGCTCGGTCCGGAAAGAATGCGCGAGGGGGCGCGTTTGATCGGTATCGGCGCGTACGACAAACCGGCGGAGGCCGTGCGCGGGCGCCGCCAGCCGGAGATCTGGAACGCGAGCAGTCCGTCGGTCGCGCGCGCGCTGGCCCCGCGCGAAGCGACGATCGTTACCGATCCGAAGATCAGACCATATGACCTCGCGCTCGAAGGGTACGGGCAGGGCTATGCCGGGCAGATGACTCCGTTTCAGATGGCGCTCGCCGTCTCGACGATCGGCAATCTCGAAGGCAAGCTGATGAAACCGAAGATCGAATATGATCTGCCGCCCGCCGTCTTTCATCAGGTGGTGACGCCGCAGGCCGCCGCCGACATGCGCCGTATCATGGGGCTCGTCACGGGCGGCGCGTCGGGAACCGCCCGCGGCGTGTTCGCGCCCGTCCATGCCGCCGGCATTATCACCGGGGGGAAAACCGGGACGGCGCAGAAGGATGTACCCGTCTACGATCCGAAAACGGGCGAGCCCAGGACGGTCAAGAAGTATGAGCGAGATCGGCGTGGCCAGATCATCCGCGAATACGAACAGATCCTGATGGATCCGGAGCCGCGCATCGATAGCTGGTTTCTCAGTGGTGGCTACCTGATGGCGAGCTTTCTGCTTCCCTATATTTCCAGGAACTGGCCAGATAAAGCCTCACTGAAACCCATCCTGAATGCATGCAGGCACCTGTTGATCTTTTCCGGCATTACAGTCGCAGCATTTGCCTGGATCTATTCCGCATCAATCAACCATTGGCTCTACCACGGAAGGGATCCGGAAACAGCCGACATGATCCGTATCCTGTTGCTCTGCCTGGTGCCGATGGGCATCGTTCACATATTCGGAACTATGTTAACGGCTACCGGCAATATCAACATATTTCTAAGGATCAGTGGGGTCTTTGTCGTTCTTAATATCATTGCCAACCTTATCATGATCCCTCGTTATGGAGCA
>JANOGZ010000631.1:0-1208 GCA_031406255.1 Pyrinomonadaceae bacterium
CCAAACAAAAGATTTTGCTGATCATTCTGCTCACGGAATATGGCCTTCTCGGACTCGTCGCCGGTGTGACCGGATCGGTCGCCGCGATTGGACTCTCCTACGCGATCGCGAGGTTCGTGTTCGAGGTGCCGTGGAGCTTCACGCCGCTCTTTAACATCGGCGGAATCATCGTGACGATCCTGCTCGTGATGGCGATCGGCGCGCTCTCAAGCTTCGATGTGCTCACGCGTAAGCCGCTGGGGATTCTGCGCGCCCAGTGATGGTGTCATGAGACCGGCTTAAGCCGTGTTGGTAGTGAAGATCTCGGTGTAGGCGTTCGATCTAGCGTCGTGCGGGGGAAGTGGAATGGCGAGGGAGTTGAGCGGGAGAACTTGTGCGGGGTAATTGTCATAGTGCGACATCAATATACTGACTATAACCCCGCGCTCAATAGATTACAGAGAAGAATGGGACGGGTACAATCGGGATAACCGCACTTTCCTCAGAACATTGACACCGGCGCGACCAAGTTCTATATATTGCGCTCCAGTGCTTTTCGTCTGCTTCTTTTGCCACTGTGTTTTGTCCCTAGCGCCTGCGGGAGTATCACGTCTGCAAAGCGTGTTCATCTTTCGCGTCTCACCAACGTATTTAATGAGCTTGCCATCTCCCGTATGAAAACCATGATGGCCCTCAAACGCCTGCTCCTGCTGCCTTTGTTTGCTGCACTTCGCGCCCGTCATCTGTGACGCACGGAAGCCGGAACCGATCGTGCAGGGCATTCTTGCGCCGTGACGGGAAAACGATTGTGACTTTACCCGAAATTGTCAGCCCGCAAGATGAAGCGGTGGAGAAGTTATTGGTGGTGATCCGCGAGGCATTGACACAGATACGAGTGCCTTGAGGCAATTCGACAGCGGAATGGGGGCAAGCCTTGAAACTTCGGCCACATCACAGCGCAGACGCTAACATGGTTAGCTGCGCAATAGTTGTCAATCAGCAAAATTTCAGCGCGGTAGAGAAACGAGGAGCTAAACTCGAAGCAAGGAGATGAGCAGGACTCTTCATTGTATGCGGCGAGGAGCCTGCCGTAATCTGCTTGAGTCAGGCCGAGGGGAGAAAGGTTTTAAGATGCAAACTGTTTCCTGGAGAGTGGTTGTTGGGTTGGCGCTCATGCTCGCCAGTGGGCTGACCGCCGTCGCACAGCAACCAGAGTTAGTTGTACAGAC
>JANOGZ010000348.1:0-1399 GCA_031406255.1 Pyrinomonadaceae bacterium
TCGTTGACCTCAGTAGAAACTGAGTCTAGAGTTGGGTTGCTTCCCACCACCGAGAGCATCGCCTTAGCGTCAACGGCAGCCACCACAGATTTTCCGGCTTCATCCGCCTCATAGACGATGACGTTGCACGGCAGAAGCAATCCGATCTCCAGTTCCTCCTGCAAAGTCTTGTAAGCGAGCGGCGGGTTGCACGCGCCGAGTATGAGGTAACGGCGGAAATCCACCCCCAACTTCTCTTTGAGTTTCTCCTGAATGTCAATTTCGGAAAGGACGCCGAAACCCTCCTCCTTGAGAGCTGCGCGAGCCTTCTCAACAGCCTCTTCATATGGAAGGTCAACGGTTCTGCTGAAACCGTATCGGGATTGTTTCAATTGTTGTTCGCTCATTCTCTTTCTCCTAATCTGACGATCAAACTGCTGACAACGTTCCACATCATCCGCCTCACATTCAAGCCAGCCAAAGTAATCCTGAGACTTATGCTTAGATCGCTACATTCAACGTCGAACTGCCAGCATTGAGGGCGAGGATATTCAAAAACGCCTCCCTGAGAAACTAGCGCGTGCGGTACTCAGGCAAACTCACCCGTCGGTTCAGCGCCACGCCGAACTCCGTGCCCGACTTCACGACCGCCTGTTGCTCCTTCTCAAATACTCTGCCGACCGTGCCTAGGCCGCCGCCGATAATCGCGCCGATGCCTGCGCCCTTGCCGCCCCCGGCAATCGCGCCGATGAGCGCGCCCGTCGCCGCGCCGCTGCCGATGAAGACCACGTCGCGTTTCTGATTCGACCTGCCTTCCACAGTGCTCTCATTGTCCATATTCACGTTATCGCTGCTCGTGTCCAAACTCGACAACGAACCGTTGATGGCATAGGTGGCACGGCTGGGCAACTCCACGGAGTTGAAACTCACGGAGATGTTGCCCGGAGTGCGTCGCTCCGCACGCTTCACCGTCCGCACGCGACCCCACACCTTACTGCCCGCCGGAATCACTTCGACGCCGGCGGCGTAAACCGGATCGACCGTCGTGGTGGAAAAGCGATCCCCGATGCGTGCGGTCTTGGAATTAAGTTCGTTATCCATGCGCACGCGGATGGTTTGATCGGCGTTCAAGGTGTAATACCTCACGACAGGCGTGGTCGTGCGCGTCGCCGTCGATCTCTTGACACGCGGGCGTGTCCGCCTGCGCTGTGCTGAAGCCGGGAGCACCGTGCCGGCGACAATAGCCAGGATTGCGATGAAACTCAGGGCGTGCTGCGCCAAATTTTTATTGATGTTCATTTGTTTCTACTCCCTCTCGAAAATGCCGCTCGCGGCTACCTTCACATCTCTTTTAATGTTCCGGCGAGCCACCATCGACTGTAAAGTCTTATCAGCTCAGAAGAGCATAGCGAACATTGCT
>JANOGZ010000691.1:0-1541 GCA_031406255.1 Pyrinomonadaceae bacterium
GGCGCGGTGCGCGACGAACTGATAAAGCAGATATTGGAATGTGCGTTAAAGTCTAAAGACATTGAGCGTTTTTACTTGGACGTGCTAGAGAGGAAGTATAAAAGCATGTAAGTTCTTGATCCGTCCCTAATGATTCCATCACGCCACTTCCGCCCAAAACTTCGGTTTCAAATTCAACTCATACATACTCTGAATAAGACAGCAGATATTGTGACACAGCACCTTGCAGAGTGCTTCGTTGATCTGCGCCGTCTCGGTCTTGCTCCTGCGCGCGTCCCGGAACTTTGGCTCAATTCCGAGCTTGAGAATGGGTTGCTGAGTGTTCTCGGAGCGTTCTGATAACTTGAGTAGGCGGCGATTCGTCACCGTATTCATTAATACGGATAAGAAGCTCGTCGTTAGGCGGATCACAGTGCCGACACTTGAGGATGCAATTCCAAATGCTGACCTGTTGAGCGCCCAGGGGCTCACAGTCCTTAAGTGAGAGATCCGATCCACAGTCAGCCAGAACGTCTTTTATGAGTTGTTTCATCTCGACTGTGTTCATAGTTCTTTTTCTCCATAGAAGTCGGGCTCAATGCCAAGTTCGTAAATGGACGAGATGAGTCAGCACACATTATGGCACAAAATCCGGCACAGGATTCCATTCGTCTGCGCCGCGTTAAATTTACTTCTGTGGCGTTCACCGAACCTGCGCTTACTCATGCCGAACGTGATCTCAACATTGCTGCCTGGCATTGAATTTCAGCGCGATAGTGGTTGTCTCAGTTTGGAGGGTTGTCCTTTAGACTTGCTTCGAGCTCCGGTAGCTGTTCACGGACAAATACAGCATTGGGATAGTTAGGGCTCACCTCCAAGACTTTCTTATAATAATGGCAAGCTCCTTTTCCCCAAACCCCGGGTAAGCCTCAGCCAAACTGTCGTAAGTATTAGCCAAGCTAAGGGCTTCACCCGAAAGGAGCGCTTTGAGGGGTAACTGGCAATTCAGGCGTGGATTCCGCTCGAAAAACTGCCCTTCTGAGCATCGGTCAATAAATGTACGGTACCGTACATTTACTTGTTGACAAGGAATCCAGGTGGGAGTATGGTGGTGGTTCCCTCTAGGTCCCCAAAAGGATTTTAGGGAGAAATAAAGCCGCCGAATAGCGAGGATTCGGCGGCCTTATTTTTTATGCTCGACTCGTGGAGCAGTTTGGCTATCGTCTCACGCGCTGGCGCTCCGATCGTAGCGCCCGAGTTTGAGCTGGAGGCCGCGGCGAGTCAGGCCAAGCTCACGCGCGGCGCGCGAGATGTTGCCGCTATGCTTGCGTAAGGCATCCGCGATCATCCGTCGTTCGAGTTCTTCGACGGCTGCGGCGAGCGAGATATTCTGTATTGACCCGTCCGTCGCTGCCGCGGCGACGGAGCCAATCGAAGTAACTGAAGCGGTCGGGGCGGTCGGAGCTGAAGGGGTGCGTCTGAGTTCCGGGGAGAGATGATCCGGCGTGATCACCGTCCCATCCTCGGCTCTGGCCACCACCCGCTGGATCTCATTACACAAC
>JANOGZ010000750.1:0-1312 GCA_031406255.1 Pyrinomonadaceae bacterium
TGGCGCGCCGGTTAGATACTGTGTTGCGTGTCAAGCACTTTTTGCATTTTGTGCCCACTCCGGGTCGAACGGCCTGCCTGTCTTTAACACGCCGTACGCGAGATGCACCAGCTTTCTCATCGCCGCACCGATGACGCTCATCTTGCACTTCCCGCGCTCGCGTAACCCATCCGCCCATCGCTTGAAGAACTCGCTACACCGTAGCGCCGTGATGGCCGGGAAGTACAAGGCTTTGCGCAACCGTGCGTTGCCGATCTTCGACAGCCGCGTCCGCCCACGAACTGAACTGCCACTACGACGTTCGCGGGGTACCAACCCCGCATAAGCGGCGACTTGGCGCGCGCTTCGGTATTGTGTGATGTCGGTGATCTCGGCGAGGAGCGTGGCGGCGGTCGTCGCAGCGATGCCCGGAATGGAGTCGAGCAACTCGCTTTGTCGCCGCAACCCAGGATGAGAGTTGACGTGCTGGCGGATGGTCGCTTTCGTCTGCTCGATCTGCCGATCAAGGTACGCGATGTGTTCCTCGACCGAAGACCTTACTGACTCGACCGCGATGATCGCTTCAAGTCGGTTCGCTTCGGCGACACGCATCTCGGTAAGCGACTCCAAGCGGCGCACAAGTGCTTGCAACTCACGCACTTCGGGTGCGGGCGGCGTCCACGCCGGGGGCTGCTGCGCCAGACAGAAGCGTGCGATCAACTCGGCATCGACACGGTCGGTCTTGGTGCGCGACAGACGGCTCCCGGCAAAGGCTTTGATAGCTGCCGGATTGACGACGCTGACCAGATGCTTGGCTTGGTGGAGGTGCAGAGCCAGGGCCTCGCCGTATGCACCAGTCGCTTCCATGCAGGCGTGCGTGCGCGGTGCCCCTTGCTTGACGAGCCACGCGGCGAGTTGCTGGAAACCAGCCGCCGTGTTGGCAAAGACTTTGTGTTTGAGTTTGCCGCTCATGTTGATGAGACAGACGTTGAACTTCAACTTGGCGATGTCAATGCCGAGGGTAGGTAAGCTCATCTGGACTCCTTTAGGCTGATCGTCTCTTGCAGCACGGGTCAAACTTGTCTATACAAGCTCTGCTCATGGTGAGCGGCTTCAGATACTGTGCGACCTCTCGCGCATGCAAGGATGGGCACCGGGAGCTTATCTAACCCACTGACTCCTTCGGGTCATAATACGGGCGCGGCTTCTCCGGTGCCTTCCGGCGGCTGAAGCTTGATGCTTCAGCCGACTTCAGTCAACATACAAATTCGGGCGTTAGGCGGCTTCGCTAATCGAGCCGACAAGCCGTATCGTTTACGAGGCTACGAGTAAG
>JANOGZ010000763.1:0-3154 GCA_031406255.1 Pyrinomonadaceae bacterium
GCCAGATGATTTCATCGGCACGGCGTAAGCCTTCATCCGGAATTTCTCCGTGGAGATCAGCGGGTGAAAGGCGCGTCGTGACAAAATCCACTGGGCGCCGATCCACTCCCTGTTGCACGTTGTTGCGGACGGAGAGGCCGCTGAGGAGCGCGAAATTGTCAACGCGCACGAAGCTTTTTTCGAGGTCGAGCGAGCCGTCAGTGCGAAGCGAAAGGCCCGCGGGCGCGAGGCCGATCGTATAGTTTTGCAGTTCCTCAATGGTGTTGTGCTCACCCATCGTACGCTTCGCGATCAAATCTTCGAGGCGCAGCTGATGGGGATCAAAGGACTCGCCTTGTTCGCTGCGAGGGCGCTGGAGCGCCAGCAGATTGGTCAGGGTGCGCAGGTATGCCCTGTAATCCCGCTCATCCGCCAGCCACGAATCCAGTTGCGCTGAGAGGCGCCGCGCGACCTGGTCACGCCCCGCATCCTGATCTTCTTTCGTCCACTTCTTCGGCTGCGCGGCGACGAGGGCGCGCTGTTTTTCGATGAGCCGATGCAGCGCGCCGAGCTCGTCAGTTAATTCGGAGAGCGTCGCCTGCCAGCCGCGCCGGCGGCGATCGAGCGTCGAGAAGAAGGCGTCGGTGGCGGCGCGCCGCAGGCGCGGATCGAGATCGCGTCGCTGAAGTTGCTGCCAGAGCATGTGCAGCACATTGAGATCATTGTTGCGCAGGTGAATGGCGGCGCGCTCGTTTCCGTCGAAATCGACAATCGCCGTCGGATAATCCGTGCTCTGGCCGCGCAGATAGTAAGACTCCGGGGTGGTCGTCACAATCAGCGGGACAAGCGGATAAATTCCCTTGATCGAATAGTCATTCAAGAGACGGCGCTTGGTGATGACGTGATGGCCGCCTCCCGCGGCGCTGCCCAGTAATTTGACGAGATTGTAGCCCTGACTGTACACGCGCTCATCCGTGTTGGTGCCGTGATCAGAGAGCAGGATCAACGCTGTCTCAGCGGCGAGCGGCGTTTTTTGAATCGCCATCCAGACGCGCCCGACGAGCGCATCCAGATCCTGTAAGGCATGTAAATGCGTCGCCCGGTCGCGATTATGGTGTGCGGCGTGATCGAAATCAGAGCTATAGAGATCCAGATACCGGATGCGCGGATCAGTGAGCTTCTCGATCAATTCACGTTCGAGTTGTTCGAGGATGATACTGCGCCTTTCAAAGCCGGCCGTCCACTCGTCCAGCAGCTCGCGCGGGCTGCGCGATGCGAAACGATTTTTCAGGCCGCGCTGGAGCGTCGTCCAGCGCGTGCCGCGTTGGTAGAGTTGAAAGCCCTGGTAGCGTTCATCGTACGGATAAGCGTCGATCAGCAACGGCAGCCCGACCTCGTCCAACACCTCCGCGCCGGGCATGTCAACGCGCAAACCGGCGGCGTGTTGGAGATAAAACGGGATAAAGTTTAAATAATCATAAGTATGAAGCGTGAAGCGATCGAACTCGACGTTACCCTTGACCTGCAGGTGCTGGCCCGTATCAAGCAGCGACCAGGATGGCCCTGAAAGGCTCATGCCGCGCACATAAAAGTTTGTTAAGCGCGTTCCCCTCTCGTAAAAAACATGCTCGATCCAGGGCAGCAGGCTTTTCCCCGTTCGCACATCGCGCTCGCGCACGAAACGGTCAACCATGTCGTGCGGCAATCCGTCAACCTTGAGCACCACAACGCGTCGCGTCGTTCCGCGGGCGTCCGCAAAAGCGGCGCCCGCCGCGGCGAGCAGCGCGAGGAGGACGAAAGCGGTGAGAAACCGGGGCCTCGCAAAGCGCCCGCGCGCCCGACGGCGGAGGGTCAGCCGCCGCGTTGTCCTTCGGCCGCCCGAACTCTGCAGGTATGAATCTTTACCAAAGGCTCTCATGGTATGACGGCAGACACGGCCGCCGGCGCCTCCGAAGGCGAACCCCTTTTCTCCTCACGGGGCGCGCGCCGCCGCAGATATCCGGCGCTGAGGGCGCGCATCTCCGGGTCTTGCGCCGGATCGTTGGAAATACGCAGGAGTTCGTTTCTCGCCGTCCTGGTGTTGAGCTGATAGAGACAATTCAAACAGAGACGGCGCGTTTCGTCATCCGCCGTATGCATGAAGATGCGCGCCGCGACGCGCGCCGTCTTACCGCTGTCGTCGCTCGTATCATTCTCCAGGAGAAAACGAAGAGAGCGCCGGACCTCTTCGATGTCCCAGACGACTTCAACCAGCGGGCTTGATTTCGCGACTTCGCGCAGGAAGCGCCGGTGGTATGCCAGTCGCCGCTCTGTATCCAGACGCTGGCGCTGAACTCCGGGGGTGACAACTTCGCGGTGCGTGTAGAGACCTAAACTCATCACATTGGCGAAACGGAAAAGGATTCGCTCGGCGCGCCCGTGTGTCAGCGATGTGAGTTCGGCGCGGCGATCGCGCTCAAGTCTGGCTTGAAGACCGCGCGGATCGCTCGCGTAAGCCAGGAGCGCTCTATACTGATCGTGCGCCAGCCCGGCTTCCGCGTGGAGATCGTTCTCCAGCGGGTTAAGCGAGACGCGCTCGAGACGCCGGCTGATTTCATCACGCAATTGCGGGTCGAGCGAAGCGCTCAGGGAAAGAAGAAGCTTTAATTGCGAATAGGCGCGCAGGCGCGTCGGCTGATTGACGTCGATGCCGCGCCGGCCCGTCACCAGATCATAGACGCTGCGGCCCAGGAAATAGTGAAGATCGCCGAAGCGCGAGAGCGCCAGCAGATGGCGGGCGACGTCCTCGACGATGCGGCGCGACATCTCCCGCTTTTTCGGATTCATCCCATCACGAAAATCAACCAGGAGCGTCGGAATTTTCGGGTGGTCAAGTCCATAGAGCGCGAGCGGAATCATCTCGACGGCGCGTGCGCCGTCCGCACCGGGCGCGACCGGACGGTTCGCCGCGTCGAAATATCTCGTCTCGGTGTAGCCTTCCCACTCCGCGAGCCTTTTGTCGCGCCACGGGTTGGCGATGTTGAGGAAGCGTCCGCTGAACGGGCGGGCGTGATTCGCCGACAGGTCTGAGCGCGCCACCCAGAGCAGGGCATGCGTCGGGCTTCCATCGGGCATCTGGAGCGGCTCGAAAAGCAGATTCTCCTCTTCGGCTCGCTGGCGCAGGAGTTCCCAGTTG
>JANOGZ010000775.1:0-13929 GCA_031406255.1 Pyrinomonadaceae bacterium
GCAAAAGCTCAACTGAAGAACCATCTGATAATCTGGCTGAGATTGTACGCCTGATTGAAAGAGGAAACAATCAAGGTGTGAAAAAACAGAGGCTAGAGTCTGGATGTTAGAGACTAACAAATCTGAAGAACTGACATCCGACATCCGGCATCCGACATCCAGCATCTGCGTTTTATGGCGGAGAGGGTGGGATTCGAACCCACGGTGGGCGTTAACCCACTCCGGTTTTCGAGACCGGTGCACTAATCCACTATGCGACCTCTCCGCAAGGGAAGAAACCTGGTGGGATGACAGCGACGAACTACGAAACGTGGGGCGTCAGCGGCCGTTCATCACTCATCCTTCGTGAGGCGACGCGCCCTAAAAAACTCCTGCATCATCGTCCGACACTCCTCTTCGAGCACGCCCGCCGTCAATTCTATCTGGTGATTCAAAGAACTCGCGTCGCAGATGCGAAACACGCTTTCGACCGCGCCCGCCCGCTCGTCGCGCGCGCCATAGACGAGCCGTTTGACGCGGGCCTGAACGAGCGCGCCGGCGCACATCGCGCACGGTTCGATCGTCGAGTACACGATCACGCCGGTCAGCCGATAATTCCCGACGCGCAGTGCCGCCGCGCGGAGCGCGACGATCTCGGCGTGCGCCGTCGGATCGCAATCCGTGCGCGTCCGGTTACCGGCGATGGCCAGCAACTCCTCGTCCGGCCCGATAATACACGCGCCGATGGGCACTTCGCCGTGCTCGACGGCGGCCACACGCGCCGCCGCCAGAGCCTCACGCATCCACCGCGCGTCCACCTCGCCCGTCACACCGCGGCTCCATCCAACTCTCTAAGACTTTCAATAACCACGCAAAAATTCAATATAGAGTTCTCATTCACGGCCTGTCAAGCGAAGCGCCTGTTAACCTGCCGGGGCGTCTCCACGGGCTTTACCGAACGCCGGCCGTGGGGTGCGCGTAACCTATCATTTGATTCTACGCGTCCCGGTTTTCGCTATGACTGACAACACGCCAGTGGGCGAAGACAACGCCAATCAATCGTCGCCCGTCGATGTAACCTGACTGTGCGCGCGATAAGTTTATTGCAGAAATGTGCCCGCGGGCTCTCACCCTTCGGATTAAGCGCGTGTTATTATTAACGATAGCGGCGGCCAACCCGATTGTTTTCCGACGACTCCCCTTCCGGCCGCACCTTTAGAGAAGATGGCTCTAGCGACAAGATGAAGAGCGATGCACGTCCGAAAGTGAACGGCCCGTTGGCGGTCGGCGGTACGGCGGCAGGCGATCGCGGCACGGGAAATTTGCGGACCGCCAACCCGGCTCCGACAGAAGCACCGATTATCGAGAGAACCTCGGGCCAGGCGAGCTCGCCCACTCGTAAGTTATCGCCGTCGGAATTCAACACGGCGATGGTCCATTTTTATCGAGGCGAAGTGCAGCGCTCCAACACCTGGCGCAATCGCCTCGACACGACGACCAACTGGGCCGTGCTGACCGCCGGTGCGACGCTCTCTTTCGCTTTCAGCGCGCCGACCAATCCACACTTCGTGATCCTCATCAATTCCGTGCTGGTCGCTTTCTTTCTCTTTATGGAGGCGCGCCGCTACCGCTACTACGAAATCTGGTCGAGCCGCGTCCGCATGATCGAAACCGGATATTTCGCGCAGCTCCTCACGCCCGAACGAGTCGTGAATGCGGAGTGGGCGGAACACCTGGCCAACGATCTCTTGACGCCGCACTTCACGATCAGCGAGTGGGAAGCGGTCGGGCGGCGTCTCCGTCGCAACTACCTGTGGATATTCGCCCTTCTCGCCGCAAGCTGGAATTTGAAGGTGTATCTGCATCCGGCACCGGCGCTCACTTTCGATGAATTCATCACCCGTGCCGCCGTCGGCGTCGTGCCCGGCGTCATCATGGTCTTCATCGGCGTCGTCTTCAATGTCGGCGTCTTAGTCTTCGCGCTCGCCACAGTGCGGCTGCGCGAAGCGACGGGCGAGGTTCTGCCACGCCACGATTTTTCGCTTCCGACATTTCGCACCGTGACCGACTGGACGCGCGCCGCCGCGGTTAATCCGCGCCGCGCCACCGAACGCCGCGCGAAGCGTGCGCGCGAACGCTCGCGTGGACGCACCGGCAGCGGCGCGACCGGCGAGTGGAAAAAGCCAGACACGGGCGAGTGGCGAAAACCAGAGCCGGAGCCGGCGCCGGAAGAAATTCTGAGGTAATCAGTCATCACGTCAAGGGACAGAAGCCAGCGGAAAGCAAACACGAGTCGCTGCCGAGTTTTCCGGCCGCTGAATTTTATCCGAAGTTCTACCGATGCTTGAGCTCGACGGCCAGCAGCTTTCGCTTGAACAGATTGCGCATGTCGCGCGCGGTATGGAGACGGTCGCGCTCTCGCGTGCGGCGCACGCGCGGATGGCGGCATCGCGGCGGACGGTCGAGCGCATTATCAGCGAGGGGCGCGTCGTTTACGGTGTCAACACGGGCTTCGGCAAGCTCTCCGATTATTCGATCCCGACGGAAGAACTGCGCGCGCTGCAATTGAATCTCGTGCGCAGCCATGCCTGCGGCATCGGCCCACCGCTCTCCGCGATGGAGACGCGCGCGATGATGCTGTTGCGCGCCAATGTGCTGGCGCTCGGCTATAGCGGCGCGCGTCCGCTCGTCGCTGAAACTCTTTTGCAAATGCTCGCGCGCGGGGTTCATCCCGTGATTCCCGAAAAGGGCTCGGTCGGGGCGAGCGGCGATCTCGCCCCGCTGGCGCATCTCGCGCTCTCGGTGATCGGCGAGGGTGAGGCCGTTTATCAAGGCCACAGAATACCGAGCGCGGAAGCCCTCACACACGCCGAAATCCGGCCGCTCCAGTTGGAGGTCAAAGAAGGTCTGGCGCTCTTAAACGGCACGCAGGCGATGACGGCGGTCGGCGGTCTCGCGCTTGAGCGTGCGGAGAGGCTCGCGCGCGTGGCGGATGTCGCGGGCGCGATGACGCTCGAAGCCCTGCGCGGCACGCCGGCGGCTTTCGACGCGCGTATTCACGCGGCGCGCCCCCACCCCGGACAGCGCGAGGTGGCCGCCCACCTCCTCGACCTTTTGCGCGAGAGCGAGATCAGGGCCTCGCATCTGGAGAACGACCCGCGCGTGCAAGATGCTTACTCGCTACGCTGTATGCCGCAGGTCCACGGCGCGGCGCGCGACGCGCTCCACCACGTGCGCGCCAGCGTCGAGACCGAGACCGGCAGCGCCACGGATAACCCACTCGTCTTCGCCGATACCGGAGAAGTGCTCTCGGGCGGTAATTTTCATGGCGCGCCGCTCGCCCTCGGATTCGACTACGCCGCGATCGCGCTCATCTCGCTGGCTAATATCAGCGAGCGACGCATCGAGCGGCTCGTCAACCCCGACCTGAACGAAGGCCTGCCTCCTTTTCTGACCGCGCACCCGGGCACCTCTTCCGGCTTCATGATCGCGCATGTCGCGGCCGTCGCGCTCCTCAATGAATCGAAGGTGCTGGCGCATCCGGCGAGCACGGATAATCTGCCGACCTCGGGCGGCAAAGAAGATCATGTCTCGATGGGCATGACGGCGGCGACCAAATTGCGGACCATCGCCCAGAACGGCGAGTACGTGCTCGCCATCGAACTCCTCGCCGCCGCTGAAGGCCTGGAATATCGCGCGCCACTGCGGCCGGGTCGCGGCGTCCACCGCGCTTACGAAATCATCCGTGCGCATGCCCCGCGTCTGACGCAGGATCGCTCGCTCGCGCCCGACATCGAAAAAATCGCCGCGCTCATCCGTGCCGGCGAATTCGAATATTGATCCCCTGTTCCGTACCGCTCTCTTCAGATTCACACGTCTGTGGCCGGCGACTAAACCATCAAGCGTCAACACGGCCGGTGATTCACGTCACGTCATAAACGTCACGGCCGGTGGAGCGCGGCGATGCGCTCCACCGGCCGCGACGCTTTCCCGGATTATTACAGGGATTCTCAATCGAGTGCGACCCGCGTTGAGAGTCCACGCTTTAACGTGCTTGTGAGAGCGGCCTGAAGGCTAAACTCTAAACAAGTCGCCGTGATCTCAAACCGCTATCGAGTGGCTCTGCTTTACCGTCGCCCCTCACTGGTGGGTTTCGCGGCCGGGGCGGCAGTTCCCTTTTTCTGCTGCTGTGCTTCAGCGCTGCCGCCACCACCGGCCGGCGCCGGATAGCCTTTGCCCCTGAGTGCGGCGATCTCGATCACGACCTCTTTTTTGCCTTTGAACGTTCGCGTCACCTTGTCACCGGTATTGTTTCTCGTGTTCTTGCTCGTTGCGCCGCTCAATGAATCACTGGAGCCAGTGCTCGGACGCCCCTTCGCATCGCGCGCCATCTGATCGAGCGCTTCCATCGCTCTAGTGCGTTCCGTTTCGCTGAGGTCGTCGAGAGAAACGCCATGCGCTTCGAGCACGGCACGCAGGTTTTCCTCGGTATTGGTATCGCGATCATAAACATCGCGGTAGATGCGGAGTTTGCCGTCTTCGGCGACGATGGTTTCGTAACGCAGCTCGACGGGTACGGGCCGATCAAGCTTCACGTTTTTGGTTTCGGTACGTTTCTTCGCGTAGGCGGCGACATCCTCCTTCGTTATCTCCGTCCCGCCGAGGCCGGCCAGCACCTGCGCGAAATCCTGCACCTGCGGATTGGTCAGACCGACGCAGCCGTGCGAAGCGAAGCTGCCGAGCTTGGCCGGAGACTTGCCCCCGTGAATCAGCGACGGCAACCCGATCGGGATCTTGATCAGGCCGAGCGGATTCAACTTGCTTCCCGCCGCAATCTTCTCTCCCGCTTTTACCTTGTTGGCGGATTCGACCCACGGCTCGTCGGGCGGCGTCCACGTCGGGTTGAAGATGATGGAGCTGGCTTTGCGGAGTCCGACGGGAAGCGGAAACTCCGGATAGCCGATGCCGACCTTGTAGGTCTTAACCAGTTGCCCGTTTTCGAAAACGTCCATCCGATACGCCGGCGCGTTAACCACTATCCTGGTGTCTGTCGGGATCGCATTCGATTTGCTTGCGAGGGCGGCATCCCCGCCGGCCACGCCTGTACCGGCACCCCCACTCGGCGTAGCGCCGCTCTCGCTGCCGGTCGCCCAGCGCTCGCGCACCAGCGCGGCGAGTTGCGGCGCCTTCTCTTCTCCGATTACGGCGCGAATCTGTTCGGCGGCCAGATCGCGGGCGGTGGCCGTCGTGCCGCTGTGATCATCGCCTTCTGATTCGCGCAGCTTCGCGGTCTCCTCACGCGCGATCGTTCGTAGCTTCTCGACCTGCTCGTCCGTCAATCCGAGTTTCGCCTTCAGTTCGGGCGCAAACGCGTCGTCGGCGAAAAACGCGTCGAGCACGGGCAGCGTCACCGGAACGTAAGTGCTCCCGGTCGACGCATCAGCCGCGGGCGGCGCGGTCGGCGACGGCGGCGCGGGCGGCGTAGTGGTGTTAGTACTGGCAGTATTCGTCGGCGGCGCGGTCATACATCCACTGAAAATGACCACGATCATGGCAATTACGCATATCACGCTTAAAATCTTCATCCACGCTCCTTAAATTCGATGACCTTCTCAGATTGTTCGCGACGCGCGCGCGATGCAGGCACGGGCAGCTAATCACAACGTTTACAGCAACCTTTGTTCCGGCCTCTTTTTTTACCCAAACGCGTGTTTTCGCGGTTTTCATGCCGGCTTATGTCGCGCCCTGGGCGCACCATAAGCGAACAACCGTGCTGCTCATAATCGTTCACCGCAGCGAACGAAAGATGAATACGCAACCGCTTGCGCGCCAGCGCCGGCAACGGTTTCGAGGCACTACTATTACTCCGTCACCTGACCAGCAGCGGATACGGATTGATGTTCACGCCCTCCCAGTGGCGTTTCGGATCGGAGACGACCGAGACGGAGAAATGCAGGTGATAGTTGCCGGGCGTGGCGTTGCCGGTATCGCCGACGTAGCCGATCACCTCGCCCTGCCGCGCCACGTGGCCTTCACTGAGACCGTCGGCATAGCGTTCGAGGTGGGCATAGTAATAGGACGTCCGGCTATCTGTGCCGAGCTGGTAGATGGTGATGCCGCCGCGGTCACTGTAGAACAGCTTGATGACGCGGCCATCTGCCGTAGCGAGCACCGGCGTGCCACGCGCGGCCGGAATGTCGATGGCGTCATGCGCGCGCCCCTCGGAGCGCGCTTCATTGAAAGTGTCGCGCAGTTGATCGGGCCGCACGCCTGCCACGGGAATGATCAGACCGGCGGCGCCGGGCGGAGTTGCCGGTGGCGCGGAGGGAGAGGTTGCCGGCGACGATGATGTCCCGGGCGGGTTCGTTAGCTCCGGCTGATCGGGGCCCGGCGGCGGCGCACCCGCCGGCGGCGCAATCGGTGAGGGCGCGGTCAGCGGCGTCGGTGGCGCGTTCGGCGCCGACGGCGGCTCATCCCGTGCGGTTGGGGGCGCGACAGGAGTGACGGGTTGCGCCTGAAATTTGACGCTCAAAAACCAGATCAGCGCCGCCAGGACGCTGAAGATCGTTGCGAAGCCAATCACTATGCGGACGCGCGCGCTGAGCGCCATGCGAGACCTCTTATGATTTTGCAGATGGGGCGCGAGCGCAGGAAGCAGGAGCTCGCCTGGCGATACACACACTCTCGCGCAATTATCATGCCTACGCGGACAGCATAGGCAGTTGCCACTCACGAAGCAAGCTTTGCTTTAGCTATTCGCTGCGGCGGTGGCGACCAGTGGCGCCATGGAGGCCTTTTCTGTTATTACATTATCGCCAAATTCCGCGCCGCAACAGCCCTCACGCGCGGGGGAGCGTGGCGCTGGTATTCACCTGGCGGCGCACGGGGAACACTTCAGATCAAGAGGAGGATCAAGGCACAGTGTCTGAAATCTGGGATGATCGGCGGAAAGCGCTGGAGGATGAATACTTTCGGCGCAAGGATCAGGAGGCGCTCGAAAAATTGCGCGCTGAGATGGCGGTCGAAGCGGCGAGGAAAGAGCGCGGCGCGGCCGGTGCGGCGATGCCGTGTCCGCGCTGCGACGGCACGCTCACAGAGATCGACTTTGAAGACGTCAAAGTTGATCGTTGCAGCAAATGCAAGGGATTGTGGCTTGACGCCGGAGAACTCGAACAACTGATCAAACGCGACGACGGCGGCACCTGGTTGAGCCGCATGTGGCAAGGCGGAGGAGACGTCGATTAGGCGCTCGTGCTTGCTACAGGCTGGCGATCGGCGAGTAGCAGGCGAAGCGTTGATGAACGGCAAAATCCGCTGGCCTTCCGTTCATCAAGCGAATCGATAGTTCCGAATTTCTTATGGCTTCATCTTCGTCCATACGCGCGTCACGCGGCGCGCAATTGACTTGTAAGGGGTGGCATCAGGAGGCCGCGTTGCGGTGCCTGATGAATAATCTCGACCCGGAGGTCGCCGAACGCCCCGAAGATTTGGTCGTCTACGGCGGGACAGGACGAGCGGCCCGCAGTTGGGAAGCTTTCAATGCGATCGTCCGCGAGTTAAAGCAACTCGGGATGGACGAAACACTGCTGGTCCAGTCCGGCAAGCCCGTCGCGGTATTTCGCACGCACGAGTATGCGCCGCGCGTGCTGATCGCCAATTCGAATCTGGTCGGCGCGTGGGCCACCTGGGAGCATTTCCACGAACTCGAGCGGCGCGGCCTGATGATGTACGGGCAGATGACGGCCGGCAGCTGGATTTACATCGGCACGCAGGGCATCGTGCAGGGCACCTTCGAGACCTTCGCGGCGATGGCCGACAGACATTTCGGCGGCGACCTGGGCGGTCGCCTGATCGTCTCCGGCGGGATGGGCGGGATGGGCGGCGCGCAGCCGCTCGCGGCGACGATGAACGGCGCCGTCTTTCTCGGCATCGATGTTGACCGCGCGCGGATCGAACGACGCCTGCACACGGGCTATTGCGACCACCTCGCGCTCGATCTTGATGAAGCGCTGCGGATCTGCGAAGACGCGCGCGAACAAAAACGCGCCATCTCCGTGGGCCTCGTCGGCAACTGCGCCGAAGTGCTTCCCGAACTCTCCCGGCGCGGCGTCAAAATTGACGTTATTACGGATCAGACGAGCGCGCACGACCCGCTCGGCGGCTACATCCCGGCCGGTCTGGAACTGGAAGAAGCGACGATCCTGCGTCGCCGCGACCCGGAGAGTTATGTCGAACGCGCGATGCATTCAATGGCGCGGCATGTCGAAGCGATGCTCGCGATCAAGCGCGCCGGCGCGGTCGCCTTTGATTATGGCAACAATATCCGCAAGCAGGCGTTCGACGCCGGCTGCCATGATGCCTTCGAGATTCCCGGTTTCGTGCCCGAATACATCCGCCCGCTGTTCTGCGAGGGCAAGGGGCCGTTTCGCTGGGTCGCGCTCTCCGGCGACCCCGCGGATATCCGCCGTACCGATGATCTCGCGCTCGAACTCTTTCCCGAAGATCAAACGCTCAGTCGGTGGCTCAAACTGGCGCGCGAGCGCGTGCAGTTTCAGGGCCTTCCGGCGCGCATCTGCTGGCTCGGCTATGGCGCGCGGGCCGAGATGGGTGACGCGATCAACGAACTCGTTAAGCGCGGCGATCTACAGGCGCCGGTGGCGATCGGGCGCGACCATCTCGATACCGGCTCGGTCGCTTCGCCTTTCCGTGAAACCGAAGCGATGCGCGACGGCTCGGATGCCGTCGCCGACTGGCCCATTCTGAACGCGCTGCTGAACACGGCGAGTGGCGCCAGCTGGGTCTCGTTTCATCACGGCGGCGGCGTCGGCATCGGCTATTCGCTCCATGCCGGACAGGTTTCGGTCGCCGACGGAACCGACGATGCCGCGCGGCGTCTGAACCGCGTGCTCACGAATGATCCGGGCCTCGGCGTCGCCCGCCATGTCGATGCGGGCTACGAGGAAGCGAAAGCGACGGCGCGCGATAAAGGCATCAGCATTCCGCTGCTTGACTAGCGCACCACGGCATCAAGAGCAGGGAAATCTTCCCGCCGCAAAGACAAGCTCCGGGCAGGGCACCGTCGGCGCGCTGGCCGAGAGCGCGCCGACGATGCCGCCTGCGGCAGTTGAATCATTCTTTCGTGTCGAAATTTAAGAGAAGGTGAAGAGCGCCAGCCGCTTCAGAATTATGAAACGATCGTCAATCATCACGACGCTGATCTGCATCCTCTTCGGCTCGGTTTTCTCCGTGGAAGCGCGCGTCATGCAAACGCCCGCCGAGCGCGTCGCGGAGATTCAGGCGGCGCTGCGGGCGGCCGCGCTCGACGGCTGGCTCTTCTATGACTTTCGCATGAGCGATCCGCTCGCCTACCGCATTCTCAAGCTCGACCAGAACGGGATCACGACGCGCCGCTGGTTTTATTACATTCCGGCGACGGGCGAGCCGGTCAAGATCGTCCACTCGATCGAGCGCAGCAAACTCGATGCGTTGCCCGGACGGCGCGTGATCTATCGCCGCTGGCAGGAACTACAGGCGGGCGTGCGCGAGGCTCTTCTGACGGGAAGGAGCGCGCCTCAGGGCAGAGCGGCGCGACGGCCAGCACGCGGTCCACAACCCAGGCGCGTCCTGATGCAGTACTCTCCGGAAAACTCGATCCCTTATATCTCGCGCGTTGATGCCGGCACGCTGGAGATGGTGCGCTCGCTCGGCCCCGTCACAGTCATGTCGAGCGCCGATCTCGTCCAGCAATTCGAAGCCGTCCTCACGCCCGCGCAGAAAGAGATGCACACCGCGGCGGCAGAAAAAATTCACCGCATCATCATCGAGTCGTTCGCCGAGATCGCGCGCCGCATCACCGCCGCCGAGCCGACCACCGAATACGACATCCAGCGATTCATGGTGCGCCGCTTCGCGGAAGAAAATCTGACGTGCGATAACGACCCGCCGATCGTCGCCGTCAACGCCAACAGCGCCAATCCGCATTACCAGCCGACCAGTACGCTTTTTGCGCCCATCAAGCGCGGCGACTTTGTGCTCTTCGACGTGTGGGCGAAACTGAAGCAGCCCGGCGCGATTTACGCCGATCAGACGTGGACGGGCTACGTCGGCGAGATGGTGCCGGAAGAAAACGCGCGCATCTTTCGCATCGTGCGCGAGGCGCGCGACCGGGCCGTCGCGTTTATTCGGGCGAGCATCAGTGACGGCAAAGTTATCCGCGCGGCGCAGGTCGATGATGTCTCGCGCGGCGTGATCGAAAGCGCCGGTTACGGCGCGCAGTTCACGCATCGCACCGGCCACTCGATCGGCGAAGAAGTGCACGGCAATGGCGCAAACATCGACAATCTCGAGACCAGAGACTCGCGCCGGATCATTCCCCACACGTGCTTCTCCATCGAGCCCGGAATCTATCTCGAAGGCAAGTTCGGCGTCCGCTCCGAAGTGAATGTTTATGTCGGCGAAGGCAACATCGAAGTGACCGGACCGCCCATCCAGACGGAAGTGGTCGCCATCCTTAAAATGCAGTAACCGGCGGCCGCGCGCGGTGAAAGGGGGGGTTGCTCTCTTCCCGGGAACCATCTCTGTCATGCTACTTGCGGAGGAAGCTTTTGCTTAATTTCGCCATTCAAACAGCCCAGGAGGCCGGGCGCATTCTGGCCGAACGCTTCGGGCGCACGATCCGGATTGACCACAAGGGTGATATCGATCTCGTCACCGAAGCGGACCTGGCGGCGGAACATCTGATCGTTGAGCGCATCCGCAACTATTATCCGCGTCACGCGATTCTCGCCGAAGAATCCGGCTCATCCGCCACGCTCTACGAAGGCCAGGAGGGCCAGTGGAGATGGATCATTGACCCGCTCGACGGGACGACCAACTCCGCGCACGGTTACCCCTGCTTCTGCGTTTCGATCGCGCTCGAGCGCGCGGGCCAACTCGTCCTCGGCGTCATCCACAACCCTTTGCGTGATGAGACATTCGCCGCCGAGCGCGGCGCCGGGGCGACGCTCAACGGGCGGCGCATGCGCGTTTCGGAGACAGTTGACCTCAACCAGGCGCTGATCTCGACCGGCTTCCCCTATGATGTGCGCGTGCGCAGTGATTTCGCGCGCCACTTCGCCAACTTCATCATGCACGCGCAGGGCGTCCGCCGCGACGGTTCGGCGGCGCTCGATCTCGCTTATGTCGCCTGCGGAAGATTCGACGGGTTCTGGGAGGAGGGGCTCCGGCCCTGGGATGTCGCCGCCGGAGCGATCTTGATTGAAGAGGCGGGCGGGCGCGTTTCGCGCTACGACAACTCGACACTCGACATCTACACGCCGCCGATCATGGCGAGCAACGGCCTTGTCCATGAGGCGATGATGCGCGTGCTGGCATTGTGAGCTTCCGTGCTTCCTAGAGCGCCGAGCGAATCACTTCGGCGAGTTGTTCTATTTCACGGCGGGCACACTGCCGCGCATCTTCGCCGGGTTGCGGAGCGAGTTTGCGCGGCGGGTGATAGATGATCTCGACCTGTCCGAGGCGCGGCAGGCGCCGGTTCTTCGGCCACACGCAATGCGCGCCGCGAATCGTGACGGGCAGGACCGGAACGTCGGCTTCGAGGGCGATGCGCGCCGCGCCCACTTTGAATCTCGTCATCGAGCCATCAGGCAATCCCCGCCCGCCCTCGGGAAAGATCTTGACCGCTCCTCCGGCGCGCAGCCACTGCAGAGAACGCCGGATCGGGCTCGGGTCGCCCCCCTCGATCTGCATCGGCCAGGCACCGAGCAGTTCCATGAGGTGACCGGCGACCGGCCAGTTGAAGGCTTTGTTCCACGCCAGGTAGCGCAGCGGTCGCTTGATCGGAACCGAAATCCAGAAGGGATCAATATAGGTCTGGTGATTGGCGGCGATGATCAGCCCGCCGACGGGCGGTGGGATGTTTTCGATGCCCCTGAAGCGCATGCCCCAGAGAAGGCTGAAAATCTTGTGAACGACCGGCCGCGACACTTCGAGCGCCCACTGCGGCACCACGAACGGATCATGCGCGTGCTCGTTCCGGTGGCCGCCACCGCCACCACCACCATCGCGCGCCGCCGAAGCGCTCACGATCTCCGCTCGGGGGGCCGCTTTCGCGGTCGTCTCTGAGGTGGTATCGCTCAAAACGAATCCTCCTCCTCATGTTCATCGCCCGGATCGCGCCCCTCACGCGCGGCGCTGCGCCAGGCATCGCTCAGTCGCGCGACCACTTCGCCCGGTTCGTCCGCGTCGGTCATCTCACGCGGGCGCAGCGCGTCGAGCGCCGTGATGGAGAGATCCTCCCACCAGTCCGGAATATCGCGCTCGGTGAGGACATCTTCATTCCAGCGCTCACAACGCTCACACTCGAACCCGCCGTAGGCGCGCGCCTCTTCCTTCGTCAGTCCGAGGCGCGTCTTCGCATGACATCCCTGATCGGCGCAGCGCCGTTCGATCTCGACCAGCAGCACCTCACGCGGAAGGGTTATGCGGCGTCTCGTCTTCGGCATTTCACTCGATACCTTCGAGCGGCCACGGCCGCCCGATAAACTCAAGATGCAGGCGCATAATCTTATCGGGGCCGGGGCGCCGCGCGCGGATCACGCCGCTGACGGCGAAGTCGTAGCGTGCGCTTCGCAAACGCACAAAGCCTCCCACTGGCACATCGAGTGAGGTAAAGACCGCTGCCCCGCGCGGGCTGATATTCTCCGTCACCGTCTGCTCACGCACGGTGACAACCCCTTTATCATCGAGCACCTCGACGACCACTTCAACCGGCATGCTGACGCGCGTATCCCGGCGCCGGTCTTTCTCCCGCCCGGTCAGCGGCGCGTCTGATACCTCGCGCAAATCCCACATCCCGTCCTTGTCGCGCGAAGGATCTATCCCATAGACGATGGTCGGGTCTTTTTCATAACTTGCCGGCGGATGCTTGCCGATGAACGCCACCCCGATATCGTAATGCGAAATGCTGTCATCCGGCGCGCGCCCCGCCTTCGCATGGCACACGAGCCCCCAGATCTCATATTGCGGATCGAAATAGTCATAACAACGCAATTGACGAGGCATTCCGATCCTTAGTTGTACCAGCCTTCCCGGTTGCACCTGACGCTTGAGTTGGAATCCGGCGCCGAACGGAGTCACATCGAGCAAGCGCGTCATCTCCGTCCATTCGTAGCCGACATTGTCCCGGCCCCTGACGCGAACCGGCAGGGCTAACTGCAGGCGCTCACGGACACGACGCGACTTTTCCTTGGACATCTCTGGACGGCCTCCGTGAGACTGGCGGGCGGATTTTTTCCGATGAAGGCAAGGCCACGCCGACCTCGAAACGCGGCGCGTCGTCGCTCGATTTTGCTTTTGATTCCCTGCCCTTCGGTGGCCCTCCGGGGAGAGCCCATGGAACGCAACATATGGTGCCCGTAAAACGCCCGCCGGAAGCTCCCGGGCCCGCTCTGAAGCTACTGATTTCACAGGACTTTTGCCCTGTCTCCGGGTTTGCCAAAAGCCTCTTTTCGGGCTACACTATGTCGTACTTTGGCGGCACTACGCCCGGCATCGAAAAGACCTTACAGAGGGGCCGTTTTCACGTCGAGATTGTGCGCTTCTGGCGCGGTCATAGATCGATCTGCCGAATGCTCTCTGCCGTCGCCGGTCAAGGCCGGCAACTACTCGATTTTGAAGCCCACGTCGCGCCTGACGCGCCATGCCCGCCAATTCCAGCGAGAGCGCGGACGCGGGCTGCGGACGACAATAATATTTAAGGGGCGGCGCGCTCTGACCGAAGCGGAGAGAGCGGTCGCGCCGAAGATTGTACCGGAAAGGTTAATTGATGGAAACAGCAATAGAACGCAATTACGTCAATATCGAAGACGAGATGCGGCGTTCGTATCTCGATTATGCGATGTCGGTGATCATCGGTCGTGCGCTGCCCGATGTGCGCGATGGTCTCAAGCC
>JANOGZ010000795.1:0-3316 GCA_031406255.1 Pyrinomonadaceae bacterium
CGCCAGCAAACCGACGACGAAGAAAGCGATGTCATTAAGGCCGATCGTTTGGATCGCCTTGATAATCGAAAACGCTGTCACGTCGCGCGCCGTGAAGGGAAACATCCCGAGCGCCGCCAGGAGCATGATGGAGGTGTAAACAGTGGCGCACCCGACCGAGGTGATAAGCGAGCCGATCGTGCCTAAAAAGATACTGGCGACCGAGATGATGACGAAGTAGAGGGCGACGTAAGGCGACTGAAGATCACCCGTCGCCCAGACGAGCCAGGTCACCAGCAGCGCATCAAAGAAAAGCTGCGCACCGGCCAGAAGGTGCGAGCGCGCGGGAAAAAACCGCAGCGCAACCGCGTACAGCAGCGACAGCGCCAGTACGGCAATGCTGAGCGGCAGCGGCGTTCGGAGGGGCCCCTGACCCAGACCGCCGAACCACTCTTCCTGCGACCAGGCGAGGCTGACCCCAAACAGAAGTATTGTGGCGGCAAGCCGGCCCGCAATCAGCCACCAGAGTTTGTGGCTCAGCGGGAGCATCTTCTCTGCCGCTTTCTCAAAGCCCTCGCGCATCGTTTATAAGCCTAGCATAAAAAAGGGCGCGCGCGAGGAATTCAATCAAGTCTGTCAGGGTCTGTTCATTTTTCAGGGGTGAGAATCTATCGGTTCAATAGCCGTTCATGGCATCGAACCTAACGCATGAGTTAGTCTGCAGGCCGCAATAAGCAGATGAGAATCTTGAAGCAGATCAAGCTTCCCGGCGAGTTCGCCGATGTGAATAAACTGAAGCGTGGAATCAAATGCTTCATCTGATTTTACTTCGACCACATACGGATAAACAATTTCCGGAGTAACCCCCGGGGTCGGGAAATATGGCCCTCCCAACTCCCACACCCGACGAGCACGAAGATGAAAGTCGCGGTCCAGCGCGACCGTTAAGAACGGTGGGATCTCAGATTGGTGTTTAACTGACGATGGCAGTCGCCACGCCGGAACCACAGCGATTTTCGAATTGCCGCTGAAGGATTGAACGGCTGGCAGGTCGCGGTGCTCGATACCGACAAAGACCCCTCCCTCCGTTTGCACGACGGGTAAAGCGACGAGCGTGTTACTGCTCAGGCGCTGGGGCAGCACATATTCAAAGCGAGCTTCAGCCAGTATCCGACCCTCATTATCACGCTCGGCAAAACTGCCCTCTCGCAAAGAGAGAAAATCAGGCTGAGTAAGGGGCTCGCGCCGGCCAAACGCCGCATGGGCCGGTGGCGCGATGGCCTCCTGCGCACTATCCGAAGACGTGAATGTTGCGGCCTGAACAGATAAATCAATGGGTGCGCCGATCCAGGGACCGGGCTTCCCGCCGCGCCTGCGGAGCAGGCGATGGATATTTATCTCAAGCCGCGCATCGAACATCCCTCCGACATGACACGCCCGCAGGACTTGCGTCGCGTCCAACTCGCGCACGGTTCCGGCATCTTTGAATTCGGTGTAGTTGGGGAATGAGAAAGACGTCTGGCGCGGGCGCACTTCGACCAGGCGGGATACGACGCGCTCGTTAACACCTCCGGGAGAGGTGTAGTAAGAGAACTGATCGCCGATGTCGATGATATCTTCCGGCTCAAACCCGGCCCTCTCTTTCAGAACGCGGCGGACTTCCTGCTCAAAATCTCCTCCCGAATCCACGATGGCGCTGATCGGCTCGGTGATGTAGCCGGAAAAAGTGGCCGAGTTCAGGCGGGGCTGACCGGCGCCGGCATTGACGATCGGACGCGGGAAATCCTTCTTCGCAAACACGAAAATCTGACCCGCGCCTTCGAACCAGGGCACCACATCAATCGTCTGGTTGGGACGTTCGACAAGCTCTTTGACATGCCCGGTCTCTTCGTGCCGGTAAGCCGTGAGGCTCAAGAAGTTCGGCGCTGATATTGTTCGGCGCTGCCGCTCGAAGAGTTCGACCCCCTCCCCGTCCCGCACCTTTTCGCCGACGATCAGATAGTTGGTTGGTGGAAATGGCAGCGGCCGCCCGTCCAGGTCCGAGAGATGGAATTTATCGTCGAAGCGGTTCTGCACGATCCATGGATTCCAGAGCGGACGTGAGGTGACGATGCGCAGGCCCCGCGAGCGAAACGCCTCCTCGAACTGCGACTGGCTGAGGTACGTGTATTCCTCCAGTATCTCGGTCTCCCAGTCCGCTCGATAGTCTTTGCGCAGCACAAATTCTGCGGCTACCCGGAGGCTGAGTTGATAACGGACGAAGCCGCTCCGCCGGGATTTTATTCTGGTGAAAGGCACCGGGGCGTGAGGGTTGACGCTGCTGCGCCAGGTTTGAGCGAACAGTTCGAAGAGCGCCGCCGTGGATAGTTCGCCCGCACTTCCACGCGCGCGCCCGTCCGTTTCCGGCAACTCAAGACAGACCTGCTCCGGGCCATCCGGAATGACGAAGTCTCTAATGACGATGACGCCGCCCGTTTTAAGCTGCGCCACCTGACGATCTAAAGTGAGGAGCACGCGGTTCACGTCGAAGTCATTAAAGCTGGTGACGTGATGCAGCACCGAGGAATCGAGAACGCCGTCCAGCGACTCTGCGGCGAAGACCATCTCCGAAATGTCGCCGACCACGTAAGAAAGGTTAGGGCGCTGGAATTGGTGGCCCGACAGTTCAATTGAGATCGGGTTGATGTCTACCCCGACCAATTCCAGCCCACTGTAGAGGCAAGCCAGATCATACGTCCCGCGCCCCGATCCCGATCCCATATCGGCGATGCGCCCGCGCACGGGGAAGTGTGCCGTGGTGAGCGCCACCTTTTGTTGCATGGAGGCGTCCATCCCGGCGAAATACGCTTCGTAATCTGCCTGTGTCCCGCGGTGCTGCTTCTCGTAGTTTCCGGACTGTCTGGTCAAGCTCATCGATGAAAGCCTATCGTGTGTCTGATTGTACGGGCTGCTGCCGCATCCTGATCTTGTATAACTTGCTGCCGCGGGCGATCAATGCCTGCGAGCCCATGTGAAACAGCCTGACATCACCTTGAATTGATGGGTCCTGAATGGACTTGATATTGGAGGAATCTTTGAGCCGTGAGAAAACTTCCAGATTGTCTTCGTCGGTCATGTGCAACACAACTCCGCTATCGAGCACTGTAAAGTCAAGAACGGTTGAAGAGACATTCGGGGCTACTCTCAGGTCATAACAGCTGAAATCATCAGCGAAACGAAAGATCAGCTTATCGTAGCGGCCTCCCTTCGTTCCAACGACCATCAGGACGTTACGGTCGAGCCTCGCATCGACAAGCTGATAGCCATCAAGTTCGCGGAGGCACACTTGATGACAGAC
>JANOGZ010000361.1:0-4531 GCA_031406255.1 Pyrinomonadaceae bacterium
GCCTCTTCGCGAACGCCGTGAGGACATTCCGCTCCTCGTACGCCATTTCATGATGCGCACGGCGCGCGAGCAGCAACAAACCGAAAAACCGATTGATCCGGCGGCCCTTTCGGCGCTGATCAACTACGCCTGGCCGGGCAACATACGCGAACTGCAGAATGCCGTCGAACACGCCTTCACTTTGAGCGGCGATCAAATTGATATCGACAGCCTGCCGCCGCGTGTGCGAGATGCCTACGCCGCCGGAGGCGGACACCAGGCCGTGCGCGACCCGGACGGCCTTCGTCCGACGCTCGCTGAAATCGAGCGCCGTTACATTATTGAGACCCTCGCCTCTGTCAATCAAGATAAGGCGCGCGCCGCTAATATCCTCGGCATTGATCTCTCGACGCTGTACCGCAAGCTCAAGCGCTACGACGCGATTTGAATCCAACAGGGTATGAGAAACAGCGGCGCGCGCGGGAGGCGCGGCGCAACTGAAGGCCGGAGCGCGCCCGCGGCTTCTCCTGCCCGGCGATGGTGATTGAGCTAGATAAAGACGACCGATTGCGACGTCGGAATATCGAAGCGCTTACGGCAGCGCGTATTTTTACACATCAACATGTCGTCAATGCGCACCATGTAATCGCGGGATTTAGCGAAGCGCGCGCGGTCCTGCTCGTTCGCACCTCTGGGCAGGGGAGTTCTTTTTTGTGCGCTTCAACCAGCGCACTTCATACTCGGCGCGCTCGCGACAATGCGGACAACTGAAGACGGCGCGCTTGGTTTCCTGCTGTTCGTTGAAAAAATCGCGTTCGTTCATTTATTTAACAACAGCGCCGGCGGGCCGCCGTCCATGTTCAGATCAAATTAACATCCTAACAATTTCGTTCGCAGCCTACTTTAAGCACGTTCCGCGTTGAGGTCTCCCCGCTCTTTCGCGCCGCTTCCTGCTCCCCCGCGCTGTGCGCGCCGTCTGTGCCGCAGCACTATCGCGAGACCTACCAATCCGTTCAGTAACATCAACGTGTTGGTCACGACGAATACCCAGTTACCAACCAACCAGCTATAAATCGTGAATCCCAGAGAAGCAGCCATCTGTCCGACGAAGAGCCATTTCGAGACGCCTTCACTCGATCCTTCCTGCCACTGTTTATAAACCTGCTTGGCGATGGTCAGGACGAGAATAAACGAACTGATCCAGCCGACGGCTTCTGTCATAACACCCTCTTGTTCCGATTAAATGTTTCTTCTCGCCCGCAATTCTATCCCAGAACTGGCTCTTCAGGCCAAAAGACGCTCAACCGTCTCGAATAGCCGGGCCGGATTGATCGGCTTCGGCTCGTAAGCGTCGGCGCCCTGCGAAAGCGAAAGAGTTGCGGCGCCGGTGCCGAAGCCCGTCGTGACGAGTATCGGCGTCGCCGCGATATCAGTTGTATCGCGCACGCGGCGCACCAAATGCACACCGTCGGCCGCGGGCATATGGATATCCGTAATGATTAAGTCGGGAAGGAAGCTAACGGCCAGATCATAGCCGCTCATGCCGTCTTCCGCGGTCGCCACAATATATCCATGACGCTCGAGCGCCATACGCATCAGCTCGCGCGCCACGTCGTCATCTTCAACAACAAGAATCTTCTTCGCGTCACTCATATCGCAAAGCTTTCACGTAGATGATGCGAGCGTGAAATACTATTCTTCATGCTGCTCGCACACTTCGCGTAAAAGACGGAAGCTGTAGATGCCCGTATCATGCTTATCGCTCCACCTGAAGGTAAGAGCATAACGTCCCACGATCTCGACATTTTCTATCAGCAGATCATTAGAAATGGTGTCGGCTGCCAGCATCCGCTCTCCCGTCCACTCATTCACGCATCTCGCGCATGGACAGAGGCGGCGCAACGCGGGCGCACTGTAATGACACACGCGCCCGTCTCCCCACGTAATCCGCAGGCCCGCCTCGCCCTCCTGCATTATTTCGCGCGGCTCAACTGCGGGACCCCGCCTTTGCATCGCGTCGCTCATATTTTTCCGACCATTTGCCGGCGCAATTATCCCCTCTCCTTCAATCCTCAGGCGTGCTCACGCATCGCCCGCACCACCGCGTCGGCGGTTACGTCCCCGTGGGAAGCTGACCAGACGACCGCGCCGTTGCGCAGGACCAGCGCCTGCGGCGATTCGTGCGGGACGCCCGTTCGCGCCTCAATCTCACGCGAAACATCACGCGCACTCTGCACCACAATAAGGGCCACGTCCGCTTCCAGATGCGACATCTGCTTGTAAGCGGCGGAACTGATCGGGCACGTCGTACTATGCTTGAATAAAACGACCGGCCCGTCATGCGATTGGGTGAGCAAATGCTCCAGCGCTTCCGTACTGGTAACTGAAGTAAACTGATTTTCCATCGATGTTCAAACCCTATCGAAAATGTAAACCCGGTGATGAGTGATCACGGGCGATATTAGCCTACCCCGCCGCTTATCACAACGCACGCGATATCGGTGCCGACTTTCGCGCACGAAAAAGCGATGCGCCGCTCTTTAGAATTCGCTCCGAGCAGCGCATCGCCTTCATTTTACCGCTTTTAACTATATTTTAAGTGACCCTGGAGAACATCCACGCTGGCCCGACTTCTGCCAAACGTTTCAGCGCCAGTCGCCGACGAGGACGAAAGGAGCCCAGTAGAACGGCGCGCTGTACTTCTTCCCGGAGATCATCTGCTGCTGCGCCGCACGCATCGCCGTCACCGGTGGAGTCCCTTCCTTCGTTAACAGGCGCTTGTAGAAATCGCTCATCAACTCGGCCGTCGAACGATCCGAGACCGACCACAGGCTGACACCCACCGTCGGCGCTCCGGCATACATAAAGGCGCGCGTCAACCCGATCACGCCCTCGCCCCGCTTCTCTTTGCCGAGGCCGGTCTCGCAGGCCGAGAGCATTACCAGCGGCCGGCCCAGACGAAGATTGAAGACCTCGTCTGTGCGGAGGAAGCCGTCTTCCAGCTGGTTACCGACCAGCGAGAGGACGACCCCTGTGAACTGCGGACGTTCGGTGTTAAGTAGCCCGTGCGTGGCCACGTGCAGGATGCGATATTGCCTGAGGTCACGCTCACCGACACTGGATTCATTGGCCTCGAGATCGAGCCACACATCGGCCTTTCCGCCTGCGGCGCGCGTCAGCTTGGCGATCTGCTCGGCTTCCGCGCGGGTGCCGTTAAGGCGCGCCAGTTTGTATCCGCCAGCGGGTGAAGAAGCAGCAGCGCCCGCGCCGGGAGGCGCCTGTGCCACATCGGCGACGGCGCTGGCCAGCGAAAGGCCGCGCGTCGCATCGCTCCCCGCTTTCGCGCCAGTTTGCGGCGCACTCTTTGCTCGCGGGTCACTGGAGTCGAAGACCGGATCGGCGATGATCAGCATCGAGCGGCCTCCCGCCGCACCGGCCGACGACGCAGCCTGTTGGCGGATAGCCGCGACCACCGAGGCCGATGGCGCATAGACTATCTCATTCGTCTTGACGAGGTAAGGAAGCGCGGAAAAGTCTGCGCCGCCGGCCGCAGCAGTGACGAGCGCTTCAAACGGCACATAACTGAGCGCGCCATCGGGGACGATCAGCAGACGCCGCTCGCCGATTACTGATGCGGCCGGCTCGACGGCAGATTTATAGAGCGCGTTGGCGGCGGTCGCAAACGCGCCCGCCGTGTCTGTTCCGAGCGCCGTCCCGAGTCCGCGCTGCTGATCGGCTGTCGCGCTGCTGATAATCGCGCGGCGCAGCTTGACCGGAATGATCTGGTCGCGCACGTCGGTCGCCTGTTTGTCGAATACCGACCGGGCCGGCAGCTTATAAAGCGAGACGCCGTTTTTAGTCACAGCCCACAGATACGAACTCGGTTCGCCGAGACTGTACTCAAGCAACGCCGTCTGATCATCTAATACCTGTTGCTGGACTTCGGCGAGCGTCAGCGGCTGCGCTGCGGTGAGCGCGGCGTAGCGTGGACTGGCCGCCCTGATCTGATTTTCCAGGCTGTCATATTCGGTCTGGAGTCGGTTGAGGTCTGCTTCCAGTTCGACAAGCGGTTTTTTGGGCGGCTCGCCGGTGATCTGCACACCTGTCAACAGTCCCGCTATTTCCTGCTGCTGTTCCAGATTTTCCTGCTTGCGCTTCTGTAGATCGGCCGGCACGCCTTCGGTAATCTCGGCCCCGGCTTCGGACAGAAGATCGAGCAGCGAGCGCGCACGAGCCTGTTCTGTAATCTTGAACGCTTCGGCCGCATACTCGAGCGCCTTGCCCGTCAGCGGGGCGGTCGGCGCGGGAGCAGACAATAACGCCATTTCAGCTAAGACGCTTGACGCTTCGTCGAAGACATCTTTCGTCGTCGCGAGGAAGGTCGTGCGTGATTCATCGGCGCGCAGGCTTCCCTGCCGGAGTGTTTCAATGGTGCCCAGCGCTTTACGATAAGCGGCGAGCGCATCTTCTCTGAATTTCGCTGCTCGCTTCGGATCTTTCTCCTGCACGGCCTGCGCCCAGCTGCTGCGTCCCAGGCCGCGTTGGGCCGGCC
>JANOGZ010000853.1:0-1243 GCA_031406255.1 Pyrinomonadaceae bacterium
CCGCCGTGATTTTAGGCATGCACCGGCAATCGCTCCAGCATAAATTACGCGAGCTGGGGCTGGCCCGCCGCTACGTCTCAGTCGCACAGGATGAGGCGCAGGATTAACCTGACAGATGAAAGATAAAACGCTCGCACAATAACGTACGCGCTCAGCTTTATTCCTTTCCCCGCGAAAATCTAAACACCGCCGCCGCTTTTTTTTGTGAAGGCGGAGGTTTCTCGCGAGCTCTAAACCTGCCATCCTCATTGCCTGGTGGCGGCGGGTGCGGATAGACTGTCAGCTTGGACCCTCTCCGCTGATTTCCCGTCTCGTAGAAAAACGCCTATGAAAGCACGCATTGATGCCATCATTCATCGCACGCAGGCCGAGTATCTGGATCGGCTCCTGCCAGCCGGCGCCGGGCTGATCGTCGAGATGGAGGAGTACGCCTCCGCGCACAGAGTGCCGATTGCCGACCGTGAAGTGGCGATGTTTCTGGAGATCACCGCGCGGGCGATAGCAGCGCGACGCGTCTTGGAGATCGGCATGGCGATCGGCTATTCGGTAATCCACCTGGCGCGGGCGATGCCGGAAGACGGCCTCGTGGTGACGATCGAGCCGGACGAGGAGATGATTCGCCGCGCCACCGGATATATCGAGCGCGCCGCGCTCGGCGCACGCGTGCGCGTCGAGCGCGGGCGGGCGCTCGAGGTGCTGCCGCGGCTCGCCGAAACATTCGACCTCGTATTCCTCGATGCGTTGAAGGAGGAGTACAGCGAGTATCTCGAATATGCCCTGCCGTTGCTGCGCGTCGGGGGAATAGTCATCGCCGATAATTTACTGTGGGGCGGTCAGGTGGCCGGTGAGATACGATCTCCGGATCAGACGGCATCAACACAGGCGCTGCGTGAATTCAATCAACGCTTCGTGCGCCATCCGCAACTGCGCGCCGCCGTGTTACCGGTCGGTGATGGTCTCGGCTACGGCGTCAAGATAGGGTAAGCGCGGTTCCTCGTAAAATGGTATCGGAGAAGTGAACCGATCACAGTCAACGAAGATCAGGCTCCGCCAGGCAATTTCGTAACCGTTCAGCCTATGCTACGAGACCCCCGTGCAGTAAGGCCTTCTCTTCAACGAACAAAAGGATGGGCTAACGCCCATGCCGCGATAAAAGAAGGCCTTACTGCACGGGGGTCTCGTAGCCTAGGCTGAACGGTTACGAAATTGCCTGGCGGAGCCTGATCTTCGTTGACTGTGATCG
>JANOGZ010000362.1:0-1543 GCA_031406255.1 Pyrinomonadaceae bacterium
GCTAATCAAATTCTGCCTCGGGCAGTGGCAGCCTGACCGCTGGTCGCCGTCACATGTTGGTGTCCTCACCAAGGACATGCGCCCGAACGTAGCGCGCCTCGTCAGGGCGCTGTGCATCTCGGCTCGCACTTTGACCCAGAAACGGACATGCGCGTCCCTTTCGCCGCTCCTCGAGCAGGGCGCGCAAGTGCGAGAGCGCACGCTTGCGCCAGCTACCCCATTCTTCTTTTTGCTTGCGAATGGATTTCCCGGCGCTCCTGGCGGCGTGCTCTTTGAGCTGGCGATAAGTCCCAAGATTCGGCGCGTCGGCGTATAAATTCCAGACTTGCTCCATCGCTTCCGTGTGTCGATGACGCCGGTGATATTCTTCGGCGAGGAATTCGCGGAGACGGCTATCGGTCTTATCGGGGAAAGCCTGCGCGCCGCGCTCGGCCCACTCAAGCGCCTTGTCGTGCTGCCCGGCTTCACGATAGATTTCGGCGATTGTCAGGAAGGAGTAGGCCGATGATAGATCGCGGCTCTTGACGGCGACCAGCGCTTCCACGTCGCCGGAGGTGCGCGCGAGCGCCTCCATGATGCTCGTGATGCGAAAGCGCCTGCCGTATTGCGCGGCGTCTTCAAGGTCTTCATCGGTCAGTTTGTGAATGACAGGAAAGCTTCCAGCGCGCTTCGCCTCTTTATTTCCCGGCGGGGCGAGCGCCGGCACTGTTGCCCATTCGGCTTCGGCCAGCCGGCGATACTCGGCCAATCCTTCTTTGCCAAAAACTTTTCGGTAAGCTTCAGCCGCGCCGTAGAAGACTTCCCACTGGCTCTCCAGTTCCCACTTGAATAAGCGGCGCGCGAGTTTCACCCCGTCCGGTTTGGCTTGCTGACAGGCTTCCAGATGGAGCGCCTGCAAATCCTCCAGCACATAGCTCATGCGGCCGTCCGAATCATCGACGTGCCCGATCGCCCGCTCGACCTGCTTCAAGGCGTACTCTGTAAGATCGATACATGGCGCGGCGTGCCCGTCGCGCAACAGACCACGCAATTCCTGAGTCACTTTGCGTATTCCTTGCGCGTAAGCTCCGGCCGCATAGTAATCAACGAAGCCGCCCGGTTTCACGGCACCTTTGATGGCGCGGCGGTAGGCTTCAAGATCAAGCCCGGCAGGATTGGAGCGGGCGGCGTCGAGTAAGAGACGTTCGCGTAAGATTTTATCTTCCAGAGCGTGCTCCAACAAGAGTTCGATGAGGGATTCTTTGCTCTGCCGTTCTAGGTGAGCACGAGCGTCGTCGAGCGTTCCGGTTCGCGCGCCCGCTTTTGCGCCGCCCTTGATCTTTTTCCCGCTTCGTTGATGGCTCGCACTTTTCGCTTCGTCCGCCCACACCAGCGCAGTCGCGACGCAGTGCTTGCAGAACTCGCCCATCTCACCCATCGGGCAGGTGCAGGAGGATTCGAGGGCATCATGCTCTACCCATAGCTTGACCTGATAATCGTTCGTGCCGGTGACGGTGGCGACAAGCTTCCCCTTGTACTCGGTGATGGAATGCACATAGCCCTC
>JANOGZ010000862.1:0-2463 GCA_031406255.1 Pyrinomonadaceae bacterium
CAGAGTTAGTTAAGATCAAAAGTTAAACGTAAGCGTTCAGCCATCAGCCATCAGCCATCAGCGGTCAGCCGGCCATTTGTGGTGTCGATGCTTTCATGGCGCGCGTGCGGGGACGCGCCGGGCGCGCTTCTTTATGTTAGCTGCTAGCTGATGGCTGACTGCTGAACGCTTACATACTTTCTTTATTCTGGCAACGGTTAATGCGTGCGTCCGGCGACGAGTGCCACCACGCCGTTATCGCCGATCACTTCCGTTTCAAGCGACGCATATTCGGTCAACTGACTTAAATATTCAAGTGGCACGAAGACCAGTACAGAATCTTCATGACGGCGTGCCGCCTCGGCAACTTGAAACGCGCCCTCAAACTTCACCGGCTCGCCGTTTTGATCATAGGCCAGCCGGCCCGCCGCGTAGAATTCCGCCGTGCGCTCGATCGTGTGCAATTGAAAGACGGGCGCTTCCCGGTAGCCTCGGGCGTCCGCCTGCCGCATGAGGTCGCGCACCGATTCGCGGCGCGTCGCGCGGTCGACCGCACAACCCACCAGTAGCGCCACCGTCATGAGCGTCACACCCGCGACGAGCGCCGCGGATAAACGCCGGCGGCGCGTCCAGACGAGCGCGACGAGTCCGGTCGCCGCAACCGGCAGCGCGACGGCGAGCGCGCAGCCCGTGGTGACGAGATCGGAGCGGAGCGCGAAAATGATTCCGGCGATGGCGAGCGTCAGGGCGAGCGCGCCGGTGGCGCGCATCGCTTTCATCCCGCCCTCGCCGCGCACGAAGCGGGCGAGCTCGAGGCTCACCAGCAGCGCCGCTCCGGGTAGCGCAGGCAGGATATAGCCGGGCAGCTTCGAGCCCGAGAGAGAGAAAAAGGCGACGGGCGCCAGCAGCCACGCAAGCGCGAGGACGCGGAGTTTTCCCGCAGCATCCTCGACACGAAAATCCCAGCGGGGAATCCCAGCGAGCGCCGCGACGAGAAAGGCCGTCCACGGAAGCTGTAGCAGCGCCATGATCGGCAAATAAAAATAGACCGGCTGCGGGTGATGATATTTATTCGACACGTAGCGCGCGAAGTGATGCTGGATGAAGAATTCGTCGATAAAACTCCATCCATGACGCGCGATGACGGGCGCGTACCACGTCGCCGCCACCACGATGGTCAGGAGCGGCCCCCACAGCAGACCGAGACGAAGTGCGCCGGGCCATCTTCGTCGCAAAAGAAAATAGAGCGCCACGACGCCGGCCGGGATGACGACGCCGATCAAACCCTTGGCGAGCAGAGATGCGCCCGCGCCCACATAGAATCCGGCCAGCAGCCAGCGTCTTCTCCGCGCATCGGGCTCTATCTCTGACATGAAGAAGCAGGCGAGGGCGCTCGTAATCGTCATCGTGACGATGATGTCAAAACTCGCCGCGCGCGCAAAAACCAGCAGGCCGGCCGTCGATGCCATCGCCCCGCCACCGCAGAGCCCCAGCCACTCGTAAGTTCGTCCGCTCGCGCGTTCGACCGCGCCGGCCATCCAACCGACGAGCAGAATGATGACGAGACCCGCGACCGCCGAAGGAATCCGCGCCGACCACTCCGACACGCCGCACGCGCTGGAGCTGGCCATCATCATCCAGTAGAGCAGCGCCGGCTTCTCGAACCAGGTGTGGCCGGCGAGCGTCGGCGTCACGAAATCGCCGCGCATCAACATCTCGCGCGCCACCTGCGCATAGCGCGGCTCGTCCGGTCCGATCAGCGGCGCGCGCCCGAGACCGTAAAAGTAAGTCGCGAAAGCGGCGATGGAGAGCAGAAGCGATGCGCGCTTGGCAAGCGTCGAACGTTGCAAGTATAGTCACCCGGAATAGCAATCAGCGACCAGCAGTCAGCTATCGGCTGCAAGATCAGATGTAGAACTTAAGACTAAGTATCATTGAAGGTGGACACCGTATTCAACCCTTCGGGCGTGAGCAGAACAAATAAAAGCTGATTGCTGATCGCCGATTGCTGAAAGCTTATCGGGGAAAACTGTGACACTACGTACTGCCGTGATCGGCGTCGGCCATCTGGGAAAGCAACACGCGCGTCTCCACGCCGCATTGGCTGCCGCGGGCCAGACACAATTCGTCGCGGTCTGTGATCGTGATGAAGGGGTCGCGCGCGCGGTCGCCTCCGAGAGAGAAACCGCCTGGACGACGGACTGGCGAACGCTGACCGGCCGGGTGGACGCCGTGAGCCTCGCCGTACCGACCGAATCGCACAGCGAGCTCGCCCGTCCGCTGCTCGAAGCGGGCGTTCATGTGCTCGTCGAAAAGCCGATCTCGCGCACGCTCGATGAAGCCGATCGAATGATCGCGGCGGCTGAAAGCGGCGGCGCCGTCCTTCAGGTCGGGCATCTCGAACGCTTCAATCCGGCGCTCGTCGCGCTGCGCCCGCACGTGCGCGCGCCGCTCTATTTCGAGATTCACCGCGTCGGCCAGTTT
>JANOGZ010000873.1:0-1010 GCA_031406255.1 Pyrinomonadaceae bacterium
TCAGCCGTCAGCTTTCAGCTAAAATAAAGAAGCGCGCCATCAAAGATCGACACCACGCATGACCGGCTGACCGCTGACCGCTGATGGCTGAACGCTCACGTTATAGTCTTGAAGAAAGATGGGCGAATGAGGATATTGTCATGGAGGTAATGGATCGTGTTTGTGGCTGGTGTAGACCTCATGCCAGAATCTTCCCTGTAGCTTGAATCATCAGGTGGGTAGAAATGGAAAGGCTCATTTTGAATGATTCGGAGGCTGACCGGAATGGGCTTCGATGAGTTGAAGACAAGGTGGAACTGGAAACCCATCCATAATTGTCCCGGCAGGTACATTTTATGTGATGAGGATGGGATGTTAGCCCCCGGAGATTTGTTTGGTCAGGAGGTGAGCCTTTCCGAATTTCACGTTGATAAAGCCAGAGACATTGTGGTGATCGTGAAATTTCGAGACGGAGGCTTGATCTCCTATAAAAGGATAGATGGAACATATCTGCATACGCTCAACACCACTGCCGGATTCGAGCGGAAGCTGATGCAGTTGGAAATCGAACTGTAATGGTGCTCATTCGGAGCCGAGTCAAATGCGGCCTCACAGGTCGCCGAACCGGACCGCCGACCAGCGGGCTTTTTATTCTCTGATCACTGCACGCAGCCGCTCACTTCCAGCGCGGGGCGCTTTTCGTCAGGTGCGACTGGCAATGATTACCGATAGCATAGATGTGACGCGCCGCCGCCCGGTGTGGGAGGCCATCTCAGACCTATGGAGAGACACCGAGCTTCAGGATTATGAGATCGAGCATATCGCCGGGGTTCTGGTCGCCTCCGGGTATTCCACAGACGAGTTGCACGAAATCTACGCCTGTGAGGTCGCGCCGGTCGTGTGGAGGAATTCGATGGCTGCCGTGCCGCCGGTGTGGGCGGGATTTGATACCGACTGGCTGACTGAAGAAATCCTGAAAGGTATCAGGTCGCCGCGTGGTAATTTCCTTCATCGTTGCTATATGCGGAGCA
>JANOGZ010000902.1:0-2723 GCA_031406255.1 Pyrinomonadaceae bacterium
AATACAGTGATGCGGGTGAGTCAAGTATGTTTTGCCTGAAGAATAAATATAGCCCTTGATTTAAAACGAACGTTCGTGCTATATGAACACTAGTTCAGAATCTGGACGGAGACTTTCTTTTGAATATCACGCAGGAGACAAGAGCCGCCGCGACGGGACGCAGAGCGAGAGGCGAACGCACGCGCCAGGCTATTCTGGAAGCTGCTGTCCACGTCGCCTCGGCGGAGGGGCTGGAGGGGCTCACCATCGGACGGCTCGCCGCGGAACTCTCGATGAGCAAGAGCGGGCTTTTCGCCCACTTCGGCTCCAAAGAGGAGTTGCAACTCGCCACCGTCGAGGCGGCGCGCGTGATCTTCATCCGCGAGGTCATTGGCCCCGCCTTCGAGGCGGAACACGGAATGCCCCGTCTCTGGAAATTATGTGACATCTGGCTCGGCTATGTGCGGGGCGGAGTATTCCGCGGGGGCTGCTTTTTCGCCGCCGCCGCCGCCGAGTTCGACGGCCGCCCCGGGCCGGTGCGTGACGGCATCGCCAAAATCATGAAGGAGTGGCTCGCCACCCTCCGGCGGGCCGTCACCGAGGCGCAGGGTGCGGGACAACTCGACAAGGAAGTCGACCCGACGCAACTCGCTTTCGAGTTCAACGCCCTCGAAATGGGAGCCAACTGGGCTTTCCAGCTTTACGATGACAAGCAGGCGTTCGCACGGGCGCGCGCGGCCATACTCGAACGCCTGCACCGTCACTCGACTTCGAGCGGTTCCTCGCTGTTGCCGCCACTTAAAGGGAAACGCCGGAGCCGCGCCCGCGCGCGTTGAGTCAGGTGTCAAACATGAACGCACCAGAGGTGAATCCTGCGTCGCCCGTCGTGCTCAAGAGGGAAGCGACCTGGGGCGGGATCAGGCTCGTGTACTACCGTTTTCGTGCCGGAGACCTGCCGGAACACCGGAACACGGAACATCTCGTCACCATGTCGTTGGGCCGGGGCTGCAATGGTGAGATACGCACGGCGAGCGGGTTTCGCACTCCGGTCCAGACCAGAGGCGGCGTGTGCGTGATCCCTTCGGGACAGCTTTACACCGCCCGGCTCGACGGCGATGCCGAGCACCTCGCGATTTATGTGGAACCGTCGCTTGTCCTGAGGGCCGCCTCCGAGTCGCGCGCGCCGGGCGGCATCGAGGTTGTCGAAAAGTGTGCGCCGAGTGACATCGTCATTAGAAGCGTCGGGATGGCGCTCCTGGCCGAGCTTGAGTCGGAAGGCTTGAGTGGTCGTCTCTACGCGGAATCACTGGCGAACGTCCTGGCGGTTCATCTCCTCAGGCACTACACGGCTTCGGGGAGCGGCGCGCAGCGATTCACCGGCGGCTTGTCGGCACAGAGACTGCGGCAGGTGATGGCCTTCATCGCCGACAATTATGAACATGATCTGAGTCTCACTGAACTCGCGCGCGTGGCCGGGATGAGCACCTTTCATTTCGCGCGCGAGTTTAAGAGGACAACCGGAACGACGCCTCACCAGTATTTGATAAAGTTCAGGATCGAGCGTGCCAAGGCGCTGCTGGCCAAAAGCGAAATACCGCTCGTCGAAGTGGGCTTCAGGTCGGGTTTCAGCCACCAGAGTCACTTCACGCGACTCTTTCGCAAGCTCACCGGGACGACGCCGCACTCCTACCGTCTCATGTTCCAGCCGTAGCTTTAACTGAAGCTTCTTCCGACAAGTAGCAAGAATAGTCAAACGTTAGCAATAACGGGAAAGACGTCGAGCGCCTGCCGCCTGTACGCTCACCTCCATCGTTAAATCCAATGTGAGGGTACGGAGGTATGATCATGAGTCCGAAGAGATTACTGTTGGTGATATTGCTGGCGACATTATCGGGCAGCACCATCATGGCTCAAACGAGTCAGGGGGATGCGCGGGAGGCCATCACCCGTGGTAATGAAAGATACGCAAGGGCAGAGTACGAATCGGCCGTCGAGGAGTACCGGCGCGTCCCGCAAAGCGCGGGCGAAATTTACGCGCAGTCTCTATACAACATCGGCGTCTGTTATTACGAACTCTGGCGCACAGAAGACGCCATCGTCTTCTACAGGAGAGCAATCGAAGCGCGAAAGGGGCGTTACCCCAGGGCCCTCTACGCGCTCGGCGTCGCGCTTAAAGATCTGGGGCGGTTGCCTGAAGCGAAAGAAGCTTACAGGCGGTCAATCGCCGCGTCGGGAGGGAAATACGCCGCGGCCCACTTCATGTTAGGGCTGCTCGTGATGCGCGAAGGCGATGACGAAACGGCGGCGACTCTCTTTAGAGAGGCCATCACTCGCTCCAAAGATAATTTTCCGGCAAGCCATAACAACCTCGGCGTGATTCTGGCGCGGATGGGGCGTTTGACCGAAGCTGAACGAGAGTTCGAGGCGGCGCTGCGGCAGACGGGCGGGCGGTTCGATGAGGCGGCACAGAATCTCAAGCTATGCCGCACGCTGCTGACCGCGTCCACGAAGGCTCAACTGGCGTCATTAAAAGTCATTGAAAAGGCTGACGCGCCGATCAAATAAGTTGCTGAAAGGATAAATATTGATGGACACAAAAGCGCAGGACGCGCTCGTTATTCTTAAACTTTATGAGATCAGGAGCGAGGCGCGGATGCGCGAGGCCCGCGCCTGGTTCTTTTCCGAGTTCACCCCGCACAGCGGGAAGGACATCGCCGCGCTCATCTTGAGCGGGGAAAAGCGGA
>JANOGZ010001005.1:0-2960 GCA_031406255.1 Pyrinomonadaceae bacterium
AGACGCACCACCACACCACTAGCTTTGATAGCGTTAGCAATTGCGGCTGCGGCTGCGGCTGCTGTTGCCATATATGAATCCTCCTTCAGTTCTTCGGATACAGGGTAAGTCATCCTAACGCCGGAATTGAGCGGCGCGCACGAACCGCCGCTAGATTTTAACCTTGCATGTGAGGCACGCCAACTGCGCGTCCGCTCCAATGACTTGTCAGGCTGCCCCCTTGATATAACCGAGCCCTCCTCGACTACTTGATCTACGATTTAACCAGCCGCGCTCGCCTCGCGACCCTCGCTCCATTCTTCTTCCCATCTAACGAGGGACGCACAACGATGTGTGAAAATAGCTGAGAGTTACTCAAGCATCGATAGCGATTTGTTTCGTATTATCTAGCTCAAAGTTGTTCATCTTTTCTCTGCTCGATGTGCTTCAGCTTTGACAAGCCATTCAAGCAGTTTCAGATTAGAATCCGAAATATTTGTGAAGCGCACACCAAAACCCATATTTGGGTATTGATAGACCACCTCGCCTTGTAACTCTAGCCACTCCCCTGCTGGTAGGCGTAGCTTGAAACAGATCGTTTCGCTGACCGTCACCTGTCCGATGGTGTCAACAAAGCACCCACCCGTGCTGATGTCGCCCGTACGCGCCTCATACTTGCCTGTCGCACCTTCCCAAACCACCTCGAGTAATGCGGGCGCACGCTTATGTTTCCTTCGTTCATCAGTCATTGACAAGCCTGTAAGCCTTTGTACTTTAATATCTAAACCTACGTACTCATTCTAACGCCGGAATTGAGCGGCTGCCTACATACTTCGAGAATAACAGACTTCCTGATTAGCAGTCCGCTCCAATGGCTTGTTAGGCGCGCGTCTCCTCCCGGTCGCTCAGCCGACTGTCGCCACGCACTCTATCTCCACACGTGCGCCTCTCGCTAGCCCGTTCGCCCCAAATGCGCTTCGCGCGGGGAGTCGACCCTCAGCGAAGTAATCGATGTAAACTTCATTCATCGCACCCCATTCGCCCATGTCCGCCAGCATCACCGTACATTTGACAACCTCGTTCAGTGATGATCCGTTTCTCTCAAGGACGCTCCGGATGTTCTCCATCACCTGCTTCGTTTCGGCTTTTATGCCACCGGGAACAAGCTTCAAAGAGCTATCCGTCCCGAGCACCCCTGAGAGATAAAGCATGTGACCAACGCGCACGGCTTCGGAGAAAGGCCGAGACTGTGACTTATCAGCCATCAGATACTCAACCGGTGGTGAAGCATTAGGCGAGGGGTTTTTAGACTGACTCGTATTTTGTTGTGGATGTTTCATGGGTTTCTCTCGTCTCCTGAAAGTTTGATGACCAAGAATATCGGGAAGCGCCTGACGCCCGAATTAACCCGCTGCGAGCGAGCAGCATTCAATTTATACCGCAGGGAAGAATCATGAAAGCCTCGCTATCGAGCGGTCGGGTTGAACGAGTTGTTAGGCCGCTGCGCGTGCATTCATTCCCCTTCTGATGATACCTCTCGCTGCACGCTGCTGAGAATATTCTGCGCGTCAAATAGAATCTTCATCCCATCAGACACCACCCGTGAGCTGCCTGCATCCATCGGCATCTTTGCCCAATCGGGTGTCGTGAAGCCATATTCAACTTCTAACCCACCCTGGTAGAAGGTACGCACAGATGTGACTTTACCCCAATCCTCGACTCGGCATTCTGTGGCCTCGCCGAACAGCGACACCCATGAACGATCACTAACGTATTTGGCCATATCGGTCGTCAAAATCAGCAGATCGACATCCGAGCCTTCTAGAGCAGCATCACGGGCATACGAACCGACCAGAGCGACGGCTTTGACGTCCGGTTGAGCGCTCGCCCAGCCGTTAAATGTTTCCAAAAAAGCTGAGACATTCATAGGACACGTTTCTCCTCCTCTTCTATAACGATCATATTGCGGCCTGACGCCCGGCGCCACCCGCCCGCACGGGACTGAACAGCCACCCAATCTCGCGGATGCCATCCATGCTCATCGCGGGTCGGGTGCATGCGTTGTGAGACGCACTTGCTAGTGGCTGACGCCCCCCATTTCTGCTGTTATTGCTTCCATCGCTTCAACACCTCGGGTTTTGAGAAACTGCCGGGCCAAAGACGCAGCTTATAGTAATCCTGGCCCTCCTCGTCCATAACTGAATCCAAGTTTCCATAGCAGACTCTCACGCGATATACCTCCGGTGCCAGATTGATGCGGCTGACCTCCTCCGGATCAGGGCAACCACAGATCAGTAGATTCCCACTGCTTAAATCTATACCTGCTTCAACTATGTGATCCCAACTACCGGATTCACTGCCCGGTTCTGATTCGTACACCTCTATCTCAACCTGAACGTCTCCGTAGGAGCCTGTGGCTATGCCCACGATTCCCGGATTAACAGCAAGCTTGTTGTTGAACGCCTCCGGGGTCCAAAAATCAGTCGCCCCTGTGCTGCCTATGGCTTGCTCATCCTTTATGTGAAACTGATGATAGCCTGCATACACTGTAAGTTTCTCTTTTCTCATTGGGGTTGCCATATCACTATCGATTTGTCACCGCTCTGCTTCTGTGCGCCTAACGCCCGAACTGATTCGCAATGCGGAGGTCAGGAGTTTTCGACCCTCCTCTGCTCCACCAAAGCAATTCTAGACCACTTGGCGGTTAAGTGAAACCAGCACCCAAACGCGCTGGCGATCGTTTTGTTTGAATTTGCGGCGGCGATGGCGACCGCTATAGCAGCCGTGTTCAAAAGCTCTGGCCGAAAGCTTCGCCGCTCTTTAACTCCTGAGATAGCGAACCACCACGTAAGTGCTCACTCGCTCGCGTGGCCTTTCGAATTCCCACAGAAAACCACCTCTGAAGTTCTATCTGAAACCTGCTCAACTGCTCACACGTTTAATTTAGAGACTGCAGAGACTGCGCGGCTGACACTTCAACC
>JANOGZ010001028.1:0-9226 GCA_031406255.1 Pyrinomonadaceae bacterium
AAGGAAACAAGCTACTTTCGTGCCAATGCCGCGGATAGTTAATCCGGTTAACGGGCGTAGATCGCCTCTCGGCCGTTCAACCGTCAATCAAACTCGATAATTCCGGTACGCTCCTCCATTGTTAGGAGGAGCTCTTTTCGCCGGGTCGCTGCTTACTTTCATCCGGCTCACCAGGCGCCTGTTCAGGGCATCCATCCCTTCAACGGATGTTTCATTCTCGCGTGTCTCGATTTAGTATATTCGAGTTTGCCGGTATGCTGTTCCCGATGCGATTCGGAATGCGCCGGAAAGAATCCAGCGATATGAAGATTTTTAACATTGGCGGTTATCCCCCTCCAATCGGCGGCGTGTCCAATCACATCAAGCGCCTTCATGAACACCTCCTCAGCGCCGGCTGGCGCTCGGTCGTGATCGACATCACCGGTGTGCCCAAACAACACTCCGGCGTGGTCGGACAGAATGCTTACAGCTTGATCGCTTTCCTCTGGCGCTCTCCGTCTCTGCTACATTTTCATAAAGACTCTTACGAGACCATCCTCCTGATGTATGCTTTGTCCTTTCGACACATCGTCGTCTACTCCCTGCACGACGAGCGGTTCATGCGCACCCTTTGTTCTCTCGATCCGCTGCGCCGGAACCTGGCCCTGCGCATGCTTCGCCGCCTGCGCGCCGTTATCACCGACAGCAGCGCTAATCATAGCTTCGCCGCGCAAGCGCTGGGGATGCGGAATGCGGTGATGATTCCCGAGTATATTACCGCCGGCCCGCCGAGCGCGCACGACCTGGCAAAGCTCGACGCGCTGCGGAACCGTTTCGGCGTTCTCCTGAGCTCTAACGCGTGGCAGCTATCTTTTCATAACGATGAAGACTTGTATGGTCTCGACCTGCTTATCGAAATGGTCAGAGAGATAAGTCGGCGGCACGATGTGGGCATGGTCTTTCTGCTTCCGGGAAGCGCTCGCGAGGATTACTACGACGCGCTCCAGCAACGGCTCGGAGCCTACGGGATACGGGATCGCTTCATCTTTATCCGGGAGCCGCTCGATGAAGCGTCGAGCCTGTGGAGAATTAGCGATATCGTTATCAGGGCGACCAACACCGACGGAAACTCTCTGACGATTCACGAGGCGCTACACGTCGGGACGCCGGTGATCGCGAGCGATTGCGTGCCGCGCCCGGAAGGGGTGATCCTGTTTCGCAACCGTGATGCGAGCGATCTGAGCAGAGCAGTATCGGAAACCATCGCGGATCTCGCGGCTCATAAAAGAAGGGTCAGCGCGATGAAGATGAAAAGCCATGCCGGAGAGATTGAAGACCTGTACCGTCGGCTGATGGAGGACGCCGGTTGAACCTTAAAAATAGAAAATTACTGGTGACGGGCGCCGACGGATTTATCGGAAGCCACCTGGCGGAGGCGCTCGTCCGCGAGGGTTGTCACGTCCGCGCCTTTGTATACTACAACTCGTTCAACTCATGGGGCTGGTTGGATCATTCGGAGCCGGAGGTGCGACGGGCGCTGGATGTTTTTGCCGGCGATATTCGCGACCCGCACGGCGTCAAAACAGCGATGCGCGGATGCGAGGTCGTCTTCCATTTAGCCGCCCTGATCGCGATTCCATATTCTTACCACTCGCCGGACACTTACGTTGACACCAACATCAGGGGAACCGTGAACGTCCTCCAGGCGGCTCGCGAACTGAATGTCGAGAAGATCATTCACACGTCGACGAGCGAAACTTACGGGACGGCGCGCTATATTCCGATTGACGAGCAGCACCCCTTGCAAGCCCAATCCCCGTATGCCGCGAGCAAGATCGGGGCCGATCAGATGGCCCTCTCCTTCTACCGATCATTCGGCACGCCGGTGTGTGTGGTCCGGCCGTTCAATACGTATGGGCCGCGGCAATCGGCGCGCGCCATCATCCCGACGATTATTACTCAACTGGCCGGCGGGAGCACGAGCGTTAGGCTCGGGGCCCTCCACCCGACGCGGGACTTCACTTACGTCGCCGATACGGTTCGCGCGTTTCTCGCGACGGCCCGTGCGGAGGCGTCAATCGGAGAGGTCATCAACATCGGTAGCAACTACGAGATCTCCATCAAAGAGACGGCGGAGACGATTGCCGAAGTGATGGGATGCGGGATCAATATCACCACTGAAGAAGCGCGCCTCCGCCCCGAGACAAGCGAAGTGGAGCGGCTGTGGGCGTCTAACGAGAAAGCCCGGCGGCTGCTCAACTGGTCGCCGGAATACGCCGGGCGTGAGGGGTTCAAAAGAGGGATCGAAGTAACGGTCAGGTGGTTCCTCGAGCCGGACAATTTGAAGTGGTACAAACCAGACATTTACAACATCTGAGGAACAATCGCCGATGGAAGCTGTGATTTTAGCCGGTGGTAAGGGCACCCGTCTCAGGCCGTACACGATGACGCTTCCGAAGCCGCTCGTGCCGGTCGGCGAGCGACCGATCCTCGAGATCATGATTCGCCAGCTCAAACGCGCCGGGGTCGTGCGCCTCACCATCGCGGTGGGTCATATGGCGGACATCATCATGGCCTTTTTCGGCGCCGGGGAAAAATTCGGGATCGAGATTCTTTATTCCGTAGAAGACGAGCCGCTCGGCACCGTCGCGCCGATCAAGCTGATCGAAAATCTTCCCGAGCAATTTTTGGTGATGAACGGCGACCTGCTGACCGATCTGGATTACGAAGCCCTGTATCGCTCGCACGCGGCATCAGGAGCCGAACTGACCATTGCCACCTACCAGCGCGATGCGAAGATCGACTTCGGCGTGCTGGAGGTTGACCGGGCCGCGCAACGGCTTACCGGATTCCGTGAAAAGCCGACCTACCACTTCGACGTCAGCATGGGCGTTTACGTGTTCAGCCGTTCCCTGCTCCAGCGCGTTCCGCTGAGAGAGCCCTACGGGCTGGACGATCTGGTGCTGGATATGCTGGCGGCAGGACAGCCCATCAACACCTACCCGCACAGCGGCTACTGGCTCGATATCGGTCGACCGGATGATTACGAGCAGGCCGTTCAGGACATAGATAGTATTCTCGGTAACGCTAAGGACTTTTAGTATGGAATGGAAGATTCCGTTGACGGAGCCCGATCTCGGAGAAGAAGAGATCAAGGCGGTGTCGGAAGTATTACGCAGCAAGTGGCTCACGATGGGAGCGGTGACGCTTGAGTTTGAGAAGAAGTTTGCGGCCAGGATGGACGTCAAGCATGCCTTTGCCGTAAACAATTGCACCGCCGGGCTGCATCTCGCCAACCTCGCCCTCGGAATTACGGCCGGGGATGAAGTGATCTGTCCCGACCTGACTTTCGTCGCCACCGCCAACGCCGTCCGTTACACGGGCGCGCGGGTGGTTTTCGCCGGCGTCGTTTCCACAGAGGATCTGACCATCAGCCCGCAGGATATCGAAGCGCGGATTACCGAAAAGACCAGAGCGATCACGGTCGTCCATTATGCGGGTTTCCCCTGCTTGATGGATGAGATTACGCAGGTCGCCCGAAAATATAATCTGCGGGTGATCGAAGACTGTGCCCACGCTCCATTCGCCTGGCACCGATTCAGGGACGGCACGAAGAGATACGTCGGGGCCATCGGTGATGTCGGCTGCTTCAGCTTTTTCGGTAATAAGAATATGACGACGGGCGAAGGCGGGATGGTGACGACCAACGATGATTCACTGGCGGAGAAGATCCGGCTGCTGCGCTCCCACGGCATGACTTCGATGACTTACGAACGACACACGGGGCACGCGAGCGGATATGATGTGGTCGCGCTCGGATATAATTATCGGATCGATGAGATACGTTCCGCCATCGGGCTCTGCCAGCTCGCCAAGATCGACCGGCTCAACGAAAAGCGCCGGGACGTGTACGGTTGGTATCTGGATGAATTCGCGCGCCACGAAAACGTGACCGTCCCCTTTTCCCATCGAGACTTACAACAGTCGGCGTGCCATCTCATGCCGGTCCTGGTTAAAGACCACTACGAGGATATCAAGCGGCGCCTGAAAGGCGCGGGCGTGCAGACGAGCAAGCATTACGCCCCGCTGTCCGGTTTCAGTATCTACAATGGAACGGCGGCCACTGAAACGTCCCTGATCAGCGATCACATATTGACCCTTCCGCTCGGCCCCACGATGAGCCGGCGAGACGTTCAGTTTATCGCGCGGCACTTCGCAGGTTGATCGGATGCTGAGAATTCTCGTCCCCCTTTTTCGCTGGCTCGGTAACTGGCGACGGTGGTGCCGGTCGTGGCTTTACCGGACGGCGCTCGGCGCCGTCCCGGCGAAAAATTTTCGCGCCGGGCGGCGCCTGCGAATCAAAGCGGACCGCATACGCCTCGGCGCGAACATCTCGATCGGGGACAACGTCCGTATCCTGTGCCGTGATCTGGTCATCGAAGACGGGGCATCCATCGGCGACAACGTCCGTATCGAGGGCGTCGGCAGTCTCTACATCGGAGCCTACGTGATGATCGGCGACGACGTGTACATTGATGGGCTCACTGACGCGGCGCTCTCCATCGGCCATCACTCGTGGATCGGTCGTCGCAGTATCCTCAACGCCTCGGCAGATTTAACGATCGGAAGGCGGGTGTGTATCGGTATCGGTTCAAGGATATTCACTCATGGGTGCTGGTGGGAATCCGTCGAAGGTTACCAGCCGAGTTACAAGCCGGTGACGATCCATGACGACGCCTGGCTCGCCCTGGGCGCCACAGTGCAACCCGGGGCAAATATCGGCGAACGCGTGCTGGTCAACAGCGGCGCGGTCGCCGCCGGCGACCTGGAAGCGCACGGCACTTATGCAGGCATCCCGGCCGTACGTCAGGGCGAACTGCGACCTGAAGCGCTCACAAAGCATGACAAATACCTCCTCATCTTCCAACGGCTGAACGCGCTCTCGGCCAAAAGGCACCAGAACTTTGAATACGGGAGGCCGCTCGATTTCGTGATCGGCAGGAGATCAATCCGCGTCGTGTTCTGGGAGACACCGCCGGCGGCGCTGACGACCAGCGCGGTTAATTTCGTCCCCGGGGTGAGCGCCGCTCTCGTCATCAAAGGGCGGGTCGCCGTGGTTGATATGACGGAGAAAACGAGCTTCGGCGACGAGCAGCTGGCGCATCCGTTGATCGATTCGCTCAAGGATCATACGCTTCGTATTCTGCCGGAGAAGTATCGATGACGGCGATTAATCGTCACGGTCACCGGTGCTGCCTCATCTGTGATAAGGCGTGCGCCGCCGTCCTCCGCCCGGTGAGAAGCCCGTACATTGACGGGGCCTACAAGCTTTACGCCTGCGCGGCATGTGATTCTCAGTTCTTCGACGTGCGGGAACACGAAGTTTCATTAGCAGACTTGTACGAACGTCAGGCCGCGTCTGAAGAGTACCGGGCTGAAGTTGATTTCAGGTGGTCTCCCTACTGGCATCAGGAGGTCAGGCGACTGGTCGCTTTGCATCGCGGCCCCGTTCCCTCGGTGCTCGACATCGGCTGCCGGACCGGCGACTTCCTGATGCACTGGCCGGCGGAGGTGGCGCGGGTCGGCGTGGAATCATCCGCCCGCGCGGCGGAAATCGCCGGCGGGCGCGGGGTGCGGGTAGTGCGTACTCCGGTCGAAGAATACCGCCCGCGCGAACGCTTTTCAGTGGTCGCCCTATATGCTGTGGTCGAGCACCTGGTTGATCCGGTCGCCTTCCTCAAACATTTGCCGGCGCTGGTGGAGACGCGCGGTATCGTGGCGATAATGGCGCCGACGCACCAGTCTCTACGGCAACGTCTGCTGACCGCACGGCGCCGACAGTGGGAGATGTACGCCCCACCTCTTCACTTAAACTTCATGAGCCGCCGCCAGCTCGACGGGCTCATGCAGGAGATGGGATTCGCGCTCCTCGCACGGCGTTACACTTCAGGAGGCACGTTCAACCCGTTCGGCAAAGTACCCGGGCTGCGTAAAATCGGCAGCCGGTTGATGTGGTGGGCGGACGCCTACACCCCGCTTAATCGTGTCCCCGTCTTTGATCATATGTATTCCTACTACGAGAAGCGATGAAGATCAGATCGCTCAGCGAAAAAGGGTTTTTTCACCTTCTTTCGGTCAACTTCCTGACCCAGTTCCTGGGGTTCGGAAGCATTCTCCTGGTGGCCAAATTTCTCACTCCGGTCGAGATCGGCGAGATCAGGATAGTGCAGTCCTACGCCGCGCTGTTCATCGTCCTCGCCGGTTTCGGACTGAGCACCGCCGTGCTCAAATACTGCTCGGAGATCCGCCGGGGCGAAGAAAAGGCGCACATTCTGCGCTATGCGCTCAGCCGCTCCCTGCTCACCACCGGCGCCGCATTGCTCCTGCTGACCGCGCTGGCGCTCGGCGGCGCGCTCACCTCTTCGCGCCACCTTTCGCTGTGGCTGCTCATCTATGCTTTCGGCGTCGTTCCTTTAGCCGTGTTGACGGACCTCCTCACAGTTTTTCTACAAGCTTTAAGAAAGATCAAGGAGATGGCACGGGCCCAGGCGCTGATTAAAGCCGAAGCCTTTCTCCTGATCGTGGCGAGCGCCTGGCTGTGGGGATTTCGTGGGTTCGTCTTCGCCACCATCGCGGCTTATGCCGCCGGGCTGCTACTGCTTCGGCGACAGGTGAAATTGCCGCACCGGGTCCCCTCACGCGATTCCATGCCGCCGCGCTTTATCAATGTCGCCATCTTCAGTGTGCTCGGGAACGGCGTGTCATTGGTCGGGCAGTACGCCGATATTTTCATCCTTGACCGCTTCCTGAGCGACCGGCTCGAGCTCGGCTACTACTCGCTCGCGACTATTTTGGTGCTGGGTGCGATGCAGGTGACAGCTACCGTGCAGGCCATCGCCACTCCTTACTTCAGCGAACGGGCACATGATGAGACATGGTTTCGCCGCCAGCTAATCCGGAACCAGGGACGGATGGCGGCCCTCAGCCTTGTGGTCGCGCTCGCGGTATACGCGCTGGCCTGGCTCCTCGTGCCGATTGTTTACGGCCCGGCTTACCGGCCGGCGTTGCGTTACATCTCCATCCTGCTGCTCAAATACATAATATACTCATCCTACGCAGTGATCGGAGTCGCGCTGCTCGGACTCGGACTGGTTCGCTACAACTTTGCGGTAGTCGCCGTTTCGACGCCGGTCGGATTGGCCCTGTCCTACGTACTGCTGCGACGCTACGGCGTGTCCGGCGTGGCATGGGCACAAGTCGGGGCGGCGGCGGTCAGCTTCGCGATCGTCGTGTGGCTGAGCCGGCGGGCGTTGCGGCGGGCTTTCGCCGCGGATGCCGGAGGCGCCGGGCCGCGACACGTAGGCGAAGATGCATCCGCCGGATCACCTGAAACCTGAGGCGCGGCCGGAGGCCGCGTTCTGACAAACCTTTGTGCCGCCTTCACGCCGGCTCGATCCAGCGCTCATACCATAAGCTGAGGTTAAGCAGGCACCACAGGTGAAAGCTCCAATCGCGCGCACCCCGCCGGTGTTCTTCGATCAGGCGGGCGATAAAATCGTAGTCGAAGAAATTCCGCCGTCGCATCGAGGAATTCATCACGTGCGCGTCGAGGAGTTCGCTCCTTTGCCCGCGCAACCATTCGCGGATCGGCGCGCCGAAACCGCGTTTCGGGCGATACAGCACATCACGGGGTAACACTTCTTCGAGCGCGCGTTTCAAGATGTGTTTGCCGCTTGTGCCTTCAACCTTCAACGAGCGCGGAATCCCGAGCGCATGCTCGACCAGATGGTGGTCGAGAAACGGCACGCGCGCTTCGACGGATGTCGCCATCGTGATCTTATCCACACGCATCAGCAGCAATTCGGGCAGGCGCAGTTTTAATTCCAGATACGTCATGCGCGACAGAAAATCGGAATCGGGGCGCTCTGAAGCGATGTGATCCAGAATCGGGCCGATGATCGTATAGGAAGACTGCTCCCGGTGGCGCGCGCGCATCTCCGCCGAAAGAATCCGCGGCTTAAACGTCTCGTCATAAACAATCGCGCCGCCCCAGAATAACGGTTGATCGGCGCCGAGGCGGCGCACGAGTTCGATCGCCGCGCGCTTTTTCACCGTCGCTTCCAGAAACGGCATCGCAAGCGTGCTCGCCGCGCGTCGCGCCGACCGGGGCATCTTTTCCGCATGCCGCCAGTATTTTTCATAAATATGCAGGTGGCGGATGTAATTATCGTAACCGCTGAATATCTCGTCCGCGCCCTCGCCGACCTGCACCACGATCGTTCCCGACGCGCGCGCCAGCTTGGCGACATAATAGAGCGGGACGCAGACCGGATCGGCGATCGGCTCGTCCTGATGAAAAACGAGTTCGGGCAGAAAACGCTGCATCTCTTCTTCGCCGATGATCACCTCATGATGATCGGTCTGGAAGCGCTCGGCGATGGCGCGCGCCGCTTCGAGCTCGTTGTAAGCATCATGGTCGCGAAAACCGACGGTGAAGGTTCGCACCGGGCGCGACATCTGTTCCGCCATCAACGCGACATTGGCCGAAGAATCAACCCCGCCCGACAGGAACACTCCGAAGGGCACGTCGGCCATCATGCGCTTCGAGATCGATTCGCGCAGCAGCCGAAGAATCTCCGCCTTGTGCCGCTCGATGCTCGTGTGCGCCCCGTTCGCGGCCTCCTGTGCGAGGGGGGGCGGCAGCGCATCCCAGTAGCGGACCAGGCGCGTCGCCTCATCACGGTGGCAAATGAGCATGTGCCCGGCGGGGATTTTCCCGATGTCGCGAAAGAGCGTGCGCGGCGCGGGCGTGGTCAGAAAAGAGAGATAGTGATAGAGCGATTCTTCATCGACCTCGGCGGTCACACCGGGATGCGCGAGAATCGCTTTGATCTCCGAAGCGAAGATGATGCGCCCGTTCTGTTGATAAAAGTAGAGCGGCTTGACGCCGATGCGGTCCCGCACCAGCACGAGCTGCTGGCGCGCTCCGTCCCACAGGGCGATGGCGAAATCGCCTTCGATCTCATGCACAAAATCGAGACCGCGTTCTTCGTAGAGATGAAGGATGGTCTCCGTATCGGTACGTGAGGCGTAGCGGTGCCCGCGCCGCTCCAGACCGGCACGCAGCGCCGCGTGGTTATAAATCTCGCCGTTGAAGACCGTCCAGACTTCGCGGTCAGCGCACCCGCGCATCGGTTGATGCCCGGCTTCAGAGAGATCGACGATAGATAGACGGCGGTGGCCGAAG
>JANOGZ010001098.1:0-2607 GCA_031406255.1 Pyrinomonadaceae bacterium
TGCGTGGTGGTGACGCCGAGCAGGTCGCAATGGCGCGCGGCGAACAGGATCGCCACGGCATCGTCATGGCCCGGGTCGCAGTCAATCAGGATTTTTTGGCGTGGCATCCGTTGGATTCGGCTTTCCGGCGGCGGGATGCCATCAGGCTAGAACGCGGCACGGAAGCGGCGCAACCGCCCACTATTTTTCGTGAAGTAGGCGGGGAGCCGCTTGAGCGCGACCTGGCGGCCGAGCCTTGCATCCTCGGCCAGGTAAACTTCTCCCATCCCGCCCGCGCCCAGCAGGGAGACAACGCGGTAGGGTCCGACAGTGTGCCCCGCCGCTAGCTCAGCTTGACCCTCTGCGAGAAACTCAGCCGCGATCTCAGATGCGGGCGCCTCAATGAAGTCCCCCGCCCGCTCGTGAGACGCGATGAGGGCCTCAACCTCCCTCTGCAGCGTCCCGTCGCCGGCACAAGCCTCCGCGAGGAAAATGGCCCGCTCGCCGGCTTCGCGCTCCAGGGAGGAGTGAAACAGCTGATCGATTTGTTGCCAACGTCCAGGAGACATAAAAACAGTGACAAGCAAAAATGCCCGTGGCTGTCACCCCTCATTTTTTGACCGCGTTCGCCATTCTGCGATAAGCCGTATCTGCCTCTGACTTCGCAGGGCTGCTCCTATCTATAGAAGCGGGAAGTGCGAGCGAAACCTCTAACGGGATCAACCGAGTTCGCTCGCAATCCCGCTTTTACCTCGTCACTGATTACCCGTGACCGCTTGATAGAGCCAAGCCTTGGCCAGCGTCCAGTCGCGCATCACCGTGCCCGGCGAAACCCCTAGAACTTCGGCCGTCTCTTCAATACTCAGTCCGCCAAAGAAACGCAGTTCAACAATCCGGCTTTTCCGCGGGTCGATCGCCTCCAGACCCTGCAAGGCATCGTCGAGGGCGACCACGTCCGCGGCTCGCTCCGGAGACTCCATGGCCGCTTCGCCCAAAGAGACCTGGAGCGCGCCGCCCCCTCGCTTCCGATAGTGGCGGCTGCGGGCGTAATCCACAAGGATGCGTCGCATCAACTGTGCGGCGATGGCGAAGAAATGTGCCCGGTTCTGCCAGCGCACCCGCCTTAAGTCGACGAGTCGGAGGTAGGCCTCGTTAACGAGAGCTGAGCTTTGCAGGGTATGGCCTGCGCGCTCTCGACCCATGCACTGATGAGCCAGCCGGTGCAGTTCCTCATAGACCAGCGGCATCAATTCATCGAGCGCCTCTCTGTTGCCGTCACTCCAGTCGACGAGCAGTTGGGTCACTTCTTTTGACGAGGGGGTCATCACGTGTCACCCCGTTCATGTGGCGAGACTAACCGCAGGTGCTGCGGATTATACACCTTTGAGAAGTTTCGCGCCCCATCTACTTGTCTTTGATTGAAAGGAATTCAAGCTGCCGTTAGAGGTTTCGGACGCACTTCCCGCTTTTGTAGATAGGAGCAGCAAGATGCTGGTTCCCCAACGACAGGAGTGATTTCGTATGAATAAGCCAAGAACCCACGCTCAGCGTCTGGTCGGTTTGACACTTGTTTCAGGAGATATGGCGAGTGGCAGATTTGTACCAAAGCCTTCGAGACGAAGTTTAATCGCCTTTACGCGGCACTATCTGCGCTTCTGCCTAGTGGTTATTGTTGCGCTTGTGCTGGGCGCCGTCTTCTCTACGCCTCAGATCGCCGTCGCCCAGAGCACGTTTACCAACCCGGCCCCTATTGTCAAGAGCTTTTCTACCGACCTGATAAGCCCAGCCAGTCCTTACCCGTCGGACATAGCTGTTTCGGGACTCCAGCGCACGGTGAGTAAGGTGACAGTCACGCTCACCGATCTCAACTAAGGCTCCCCACCAGACTTCGATATCTTACTACTGGGGCCGAACGGTCAAAGCGTTACCCTCATGTCTGATGCACAAGGCGACGAGACAGGCCATATTATCCACAAGACACTAACATTTGATGATGCGGCGCTTTCACCGCTTCCATCAGATCGCACCCTCAGGTCAGGCGCCTACAAGCCCACCAACTTCGAGTTGGAAGCCGATTTCTTTCTCGCTCCGGCACCAGTTGGGCCATATGGAGAGACTCTATCCGTTTTCAACGGGACAAATCCTAACGGCACATGGAGCTTGTATGTGGTGGCTGACCATCCTGGCAATTTTCTGGATGACGGCCCCCCAAACCCAGTGATAATAAGCGGCTGGAGCCTAAAAGTAACGGCGAGCACACAATCGCCACCTGTCAATCCGATTGCCGACGCCCTATTTTTCGTCGCGCAGCACTACCGTGACTTCCTCAACCGCGAGCCAGACCCCGAAGGCCTCGCCTTTTGGACCAATGAGATCACCTCCTGCGGCTCGGACGCCCAGTGCGTCGAGGTCAAGCGTGTTAACGTCTCGGCGGCTTTCTTCCTCTCCATCGAGTTCCAGAACACCGGCTACCTCGTAGACCGCCTCTACCTGGCCTCGTTCGGGCGCATGCCCCGCCTCGCGGAGTTCCTGCCCGACACGCGACTGATCTCTCAAGGCGTGGTTGTCAATTCACCGGGCTGGGAGCAGCAGTTGGAATCGAACAAGCGCGGCTTCGCTGAGCAGTTT
>JANOGZ010001104.1:0-6899 GCA_031406255.1 Pyrinomonadaceae bacterium
AGCGTGATGTTTATAGTTCTCGTCAGCTATCAAGAACCAGCTCCGTCAGGAGCGGGATGTTGACATGTCGCTCCTGACGGAGCTAGTGGTGGAGCTGGTCGCCGCTGCTATAAACATGCGCGTCCCTTCGGGACTTCTCAAACTGCTTCTTGGCATGATGCCCGGGCCGGCACGGCATCGCTAACACGGATGATCGATTGCGCTGATCGAATTGAGGTCCGCGCCGCCCGGTCGTCCCGACGAAGGGAGTAATCGACGCTCGCTCGGATCAACTCGACCTTCCCGAGGTTGACTCGAAGGCGAGCTTGGCGGGATGATTTCGGTGAAGCTGCGGTGAATTTAAGGAGCGAGATGTCAACTCAACCACACTCCGTACATGGAACACCGGGAGCGCGGGAACTGAAGATTATCCGCGCGGCGTGCCCGCACGATTGCCCGGACACGTGCGCGATGCTGGTCACGGTCGAGGATGGTCGCGCCGTGCGCGTCGCGGGCGACCCCGATCATCCGTTTACGCGCGGTGTGCTGTGCACGAAGGTCGCCAACTACGAACAGCGCACGCACAGCCCCGGACGTATCCAGACTCCTCTGCGTCGGACGGGAGCGAAGGGCGAAGGGCGCTTCGCCCCCGTCGGTTGGGATCAGGCGCTCGATGAGATCGCGGCGCGGTTCCGGACGCTCGCCGGGTCCGCCGAAGGCGCACAGACGATTCTTCCTTACAGCTACTGCGGCACGATGGGGCTCGTCCAGTCGCAATCGATGGACCGGCGCTTTTTTCACCGGCTCGGGGCGTCTCTGCTGGATCGCACGATCTGTGCGGCGGCGGGCGCGGCCGGCTACCGGGCGACCGTCGGCGCCTCGATCGGAACCGATCCGCAGCTCTTTCCGGAGGCGCGACTGATTCTGCTCTGGGGCACCAACACGATTACCAGCAATGTCCACCTGTGGCCGCTCATTCTGGAAGCCAAACACAGGGGGGCGCGCCTCATCGCGATTGATCCGCGCCGCACGCGCACCGCCGATCAGTGCGACGAGCACATCGCTCCCCTTCCCGGCACGGACGGCGCGCTCGCGCTCGGGCTGATGCACGTCATCTTCGCCGAACACCTCGAAGACCGCGATTATCTTGAGCGATATACCGTCGGCGCGGATGAGCTGCGCCGCCGCGCGCGTGAGTATCCGCCGGAGCGCGTGGCGGAGATTTGCGGCCTCGAGGCGAAAACCGTCGTGCGGCTCGCGCGGCTGTATGCTGAAACGAGACCGGCCGTGATCCGCATCAATTACGGTTTGCAGCGCCACGCGGGCGGCGGGATGGCGGTGCGCACGATCAGCTGCCTGCCCGCGGTGGTGGGCGCGTGGCGTGATCCGGCCGGCGGCATCCTGCTCTCGACCAGCGGCACGTTTCCACTCGATTACCACGCGCTCGAACGCCCCGACCTGCTGCCCGCGCCACGGCCGCGCACGCTCAACATGTCTCTCCTGGGCGATCTGTTGACCGAAACGAGCGATCCGCCCGTGCGTGCGCTCTATGTTTACAACTCGAATCCGGCGGCGGTCGCGCCCGAACAGGCCAGAGTGCTCGCCGGGCTCCGGCGCGAAGATCTGTTCACGGTCGTTCATGAGCAGTTCATGACCGACACGTGCGATTATGCCGATCTCATCCTGCCCGCGACGACACAGTTGGAGCACTTCGATCTTCACAAAGCGTACGGACATTTCTATCTTGTGATCAACGAGCCCGCGATCGCGCCGCTCCACGAGGCGAAGTCCAACACGGATGTCTTCCGGCAGCTCGCGGCGCGCCTGAATTTCACGGAAGAGTGTTTTCAGGACACGGATGAGGAGATCGCCCGTCAGGCCATTTCCACCGATCACCCGGCGCTTCAAGGCATCACGCTGGAGCTTCTACGTGCGCGCGGCTGGATGCGTCTGAACCTCGCCGAGCGTTTCGCGCCGTTCACCGAAGGAAATTTTCCGACCCCCTCGGGGAAGTGCGAGCTCTACTCCGAGAGTCTACAGGAGCTGGGCCTGCCCGCCGTCCCCGAATTTATTCCGCCACGCGAATCGCGCCGGAGCGCGCCGGAGATGGCGAAGCGTTACCCGCTGGCGCTGATCAGCCCGGCGGCGCATGCCTTTCTCAATTCCAGCTTCGCCAACCTCCCCAAACACCTGCGGCAGGAAGCGCATCCCTTTATCGAAATTCACCCGCGGGACGCGGCCGCGCGAGGCATCACGGACGGCGACTCGGTGCGGGCCTTTAACGAGCGCGGCTCGTGCGAGCTGACGGCCGTCGTCTCCACGCGCGCGCGCGAAGGCGTCGTCGTTTCGCCCTCTGTCTGGTGGAACAAGCTCTCGCCCGGACGCGCTAATATCAACCAGCTTACTTCGCAGGGGCTGACGGACATGGGCGGCGGCGCGACCTTCTACGATGCCCTTGTCGAAGTAGAACCGAATAAATAAGGGGCAGTGCGCCCGGAGTTGCGGGCCATTGTGCGTAGCCGTGAAGCTTCCCGTCTCCATTGGCGACTATCTGCGCATGCGCTCGCGGGCTTGACAGTCGGGCGGTAACTCCCTAATACAATAGGCCAAGCATCTCTCTGACAGACGCACCGCATCACTTGACCGCCGCGGTGCTGAAAACTGTAGATTTTAACCATCTGGGATCCATGCGGAAGATAAATCGCCAATCTCAAGTCCAACACGTTTCTGTCTGGCGGGCGCGCGCCGTCGGGCTCGCGTTAGTCGCGCTTCTGATCTGCAGCGCTCCGGCCGGAAGCACCGCGCTGGTGGCCGCCGTAGCGCAGCAGGTCAAGCGCGCGCGCCCGGCGCAGACGCCGCGCCTTTCAAAACAGCAGACGAAGACCGCCCAACTGATTCCGGACGAAATCATGCTCCGCATCGTCCGTGCCGAAGATGAGCGGCGGTGGGATGAGACGGATCTCGGCGCGTTGCTCACCGACCGGAGCGCGGCCGTGCGCCGGCGCGCGGCGCTGGCGGCCGGTCGCATCGGCGACGAAGACGCGGTCGGGCCGCTCACACTGCTGCTGCGCCGAGATTCCAACATTTATGTGCGCGCGATGGCGGCGTTCGCGCTCGGAGAAACAGAATCGCCGGCCGGCGTGGACGCGCTGCTCGAGACCCTGCGCAGCAGGATCATCTGGACGGAAGTGCGCGCGCGATCCATGGAAGCGCTCGGGAAGATCGCCGCCGCGCTGCCGAAGCGGGAGGAAGCGCGGCAGCGCGCGCTCGGCGAAGCGATTATCGAGGCTCTCAACTCCGAGCACCAGCAGCTCGCCGGCCCCGAACGCGCCGTTGTCCTCGCCGGTTTAACGGCGGCGTTGCGCGCCCGCCCGCCCGAAGCGGGCAAGACGGTCGCGCTCTTTCTCTCCTCGCCGGATGCGCGCGTGCGCGCCGATGCCGCGAATTCGCTGGCGCGCCTGCGCGCTAAAGACGGCGCCGACCGCCTGCGTGGGCTGCTGACCGGTGATGTTAATCCGATCGTGCGCGCCAACGCCGCGCGTGCGCTGGGCGTGGCCGAAGATCAGGCTTCATCCGATGCGCTCGTTTCCCGGGCCGCCAACGACGCGGATGCGCGCGTGCGGACGAGCGCCATCCGTGCCGTCGCGTCCCTCAAGGACGCGCGCGCCGCGGCGCCGCTGCTCCAGCGTGGCGATGCGCTACTGGTGGCTTATCGTGCGGCGAAAGAAAAGGACGCCGCCGCGCATCCACAGGAAACAAGCGAACTGTTGGAGATCGCCGCGGCTCTCGGTCGCCTGCTCGTGAACACAAATGACGAGCGCGCGGTGACGTGGCTGCGCGCCTTTCGTGAGGCGGAAGGATGGAGCGCTCCGGAAGTGGAAGTCGCGCTGGCGCGCGTCGGGCCCGCGCAATATCTGCGGGAGCGCCCGTTTAATAATTTTTCGGACCCGTCCGCGCGCGCCGCGGCAAAGCTTCGCTGGCAGAGCATTTCGGCGCTGGCGCAGGGTCTCGGCGGGATCGCCGCGATCACAAGCGCGATGGGAGGCAATAGCGCGGTGAGCGTGCAGGCGGACGCGCAACTGCTGCTCCGCGCGATGCTCGACGACGCGCAGACACCGGCGCTCGCGCTCCCCGATGTGCTCCGCGCGCTGGCGACCTTCAAGCCCCCTGATCTCGAAACGGTGCTGCGCGCCAAGCTCGGCGGTTCCACCGATGTCATCGTGCGCGCCACCGCCGCTGAATTGATGGGTGAACTACCGCCCGATCCGGCGACGTCCGGCGCGCTGGCGGAAGCCCTGCCCGTCGCCATGAAAGATGCGATGAACGATGCGGCGCTCTCGATCCTTGATGCGCTCGCCAAACAAAAGACCCCGGAAGCTTCCGCCGCGATCAAAACGGCGCTCGAAGTGCCGGATTATCTGTTGCGGCGGCGCGCCGCCGCGCTTTTGAAAGAGGACTCTGCCGCCGCGAGCGAAGAGCAGAAGCGCGTTGATACCGTCGCCACGCGTAATCGCCCGGCGGATTACCAGCGTGCGCTGGCGCGCATCGGCACACGCGTGCGCGCGCAGGTGACGACCGATAAGGGCTCATTTACGATCGAGCTGCTGCCCGACGAAGCGCCGCTGACGGTCGACAACTTCGTCGAACTGGCCCGGCGGAAGTACTTCGCTGGCCAGACGTTTCACCGCGTCGTGCCGAACTTTGTGATTCAGGGCGGCGACCCGCGCGGAGACGGCAACGGCGGACCCGGCCATCAAATTCGCTGTGAGATAAACGAAGCTTCATACGAGAGAGGCGCGGTCGGAATGGCGCTCTCGGGTAAAGACACCGGCGGGTCGCAGTGGTTCGTCACACATTCGCCGCAACCGCATCTTGATGGCGGCTACACCGTTTTTGGTCGCGTCGTGGAAGGGATGGAGATCGTCGACGCGGTGGTGCGCGGCGATCCGATTCGGAGCATCAGTATCACGGAAGGAAAGCGGCCTCCGGTCAAACCGAAGCGCCCTGCCACACGCTGATCCGGGTGAATTCAGCACAGGTGACCGCTGAAGATAAAAACTTTGAGAGATATTAACGGACAAACACGCGCCGAAGCAGGACGCATCAAGAGCGCTCGCGGCGTGCGTCTCATGATCGCGCTGTTCTTCGTCGGCTGGTGCGGCGCGCTCTCCGCCGCTGCTCCGCCGCTGGCGACGGCGGCTGACGCGCGGCGGAGCGCTCTCCTCTCTCAACCGCGCACACATTATCATCTCAATCTCAAATTAGACTTCGACGCCAGAACCTACACCGGCATCGAGCGTGTGCGCTGGATCAACCGCGACAATCGCCCGGCGTCTGTTCTCTACTTTCATCTCTACGCGAACCTGCGAGCCGATAATGGAAGCACCGGCGGCGGGACGAGCGTCGTCTCGGCATTGACTGCCGATGCGGTCGCGCCCGATGAGCCCCGCCTCGAAGTGACAGAGGTGCGCGCCGCGAGGGCGGCGCAGCCGCTCAATTTTTCTCTCGATGATCAGGCGGTGCTGCTGCGCGTTCAACTGCGTGAGCCGGTCGCGGCCGGCGCCGCCACGGAAATCGAGATTATTTTCAACGGGAGCATTCCCGAGATTGATCCCGATGAAACGAGCTTGCCGGCGCACGTTGTCCAGCAGGTGGGCGCGGCGCTCAGAGACACGCGTGAAAACAGGCGCGCGCGCGATACCAACTTTTACTCGCGCGGCGTAATGCTGCTCGGCGCCGCTTATCCGGTGCTCGCTGTTCGCCACGGCGATGACTGGCAGCGCAAAGTGGAAACAAGCATCGGCGATGCGATTCACAGCGAGACCGCTGATTACGAAGCGGTGATCGAGGCCCCGTCTGATGTCGCCCTGTTCACTTCGGGCGAAGAGGGCGCGGCCGGTAGCGGTAATGGCGGCTCGCCTACCAGCAGCGGCAATCCTCCGGCGGGCGGTCTCCGGCGGGCGTTCGCCGGGGGGAGCCTGCGGAGTTTCGCGATCGTCGCCGGGCGCGCGTTGCGCGCGGCTGACCGCATGGTCTCCGGCGTCAAGGTCCGCGCGATTTACACGGCGGAACATGAGGTGGTCGGCCGCCGTGTGCTCGGCGTGGCAGCAGAAGCGATGCGCATCTACCTCGCGCGCTTCGGCGAACTGCCGTTTAAAACCATCAGTGTCGCTGAAGCGCCGCTCGTCGCCGGGCTGGGGAGCGCGGAGTTCTCCGGGCTGGCGGTGATCGCGAGCGCTTTTTACGTCGATTTCAACTCTCCGGCGGTGCGTAATCTGCCGCCGCTGGTGCGCGAGCAACGCGCTTCGGTCGAAGACAGCCTGGAGTTTGCGGTGGCGCATGTCGTGGCGCACCAGTGGTGGGGCGCGACGGTGGGAAATGATCCGGAGCGCGCGCCGGTGATTGACGAAGCGCTCGCCCACTGGTCGGCGCTCATCTACTACAAGGATAAGCATGGGCCGGAGCGCGCCGCGCAGGTACTCGACGACCAGTTGCGCGGCGTGTATGAGATCTATCGCACTTTCGGTGGCGAAGATATGGCGGCCGATCGCGCGGCGCGCGATTATAGCAATTCCTTTCAGTACGCGGCGATCGTCTCCAGCAAGGGCGCGCTGATGTTTACGGCGCTGCGAACCCTGATGGGCGAAGAGAATTTCTGGCCGGCGCTGCGTCGTTACTATGAAGCGAATCGCTTCGAGATCGTCGAGCTGGACGATCTGCGCGCGGCCTTTATCGCGGAGACGCCCGTCCTGGAACGCCGCGCCGTGATGCGCACTTTTAATCGCTGGCTATCTGAAAAGCGCGGTGACGAAGACATTGCGCCGCCGAATCCGCAACTTGCCGCCGCGCTCGGGCTCGCCACCGAACCCAACGCCGCGAAAGACCGTAACGCCTTTTCGCGCCTGGGAAGATTTTTCCTC
>JANOGZ010001105.1:0-3598 GCA_031406255.1 Pyrinomonadaceae bacterium
CCACCCTCGCGCCGACCAAACCATGCGCTATCGGCAATGGCATATCAGCCGGTCAAACCCCGTCAGCGATCTCGGTCGCGTTGCAAAATTCTACTCAGAACAAGGTTTTAACAATTGCCGCCGGCCCAACAATCGCCAGAACCAATATTGGAACCATCACTCCTAAGATTGCGAAAGGGATTACCTTATCCAGCCACGCCCCTTCGTATGTTTTGACCGTCATTTCTTCACGTCGCTCAAAATAATCGAATTGTACATCCGAATCTGAGGCCGGATGGACGCGCGCGCCTGCGGCATGCCGTCGTGAGGCGGCGCGCCTTAGGCTCCGGTGGCTCTTACCGGTGCGCGGCGCACGGCGACCCGCCGCGGGCGCGTGTGTCTGATCCACAATTCCGCGGCGCCGAAAGTAAGTACCCACCCGATCCAGAATGACAGCCCCGCCATTTCCTGAAATCTGGCTCCGGTGATGGCGAACAGAGCAAGACCGACGACCCTGATCGTTGAGATGCCGATGCCAATTGAAAACATGCGAATCATCCACTCCCGGTGACTCGCCACATCATGACGTCGAATGGCGACGAACGCCCGGATGATAGCGACGAGAAAAAGAGCGCCCGAGATGAAGACGGCAGATGCTGCAACTGGCCCCCCGTACGGGAACAACGCGCCAAGAAGCAAGCCAGACAGCCCGGCGGTAAGGGCGGCTAGAATGATCACGCGGCCAGCCCGCCGATGGAACCGAAGGTGGCGAGTCCTGATGCGTGACGAGAATTGAAAGGGTGCGAGGATGAGGAACATACCACCGGGAACGACGTGCAGGAGTGTGAGCACCGGGTAAGCCGCGAACCAGCGGTCGAACTCATACGTTTCCTGCACCGCCCTCGCCGGCACCCACTGGCGGATCTGATCGTAAGCCAATCCGCCGTTTGCAACGGAGACAGCCCTGCCGACCGCTGCGGCAATGCCGATCGCTGCCAGGATGGCGACGCCACACCACAGCACTGGCCGGAGGACTGTACCTGCGTTGCCCGGTTGGTCACCCATCTTCGTACTCACGTTCGCGCTGCCTCACGCTCGAATTGACCGGCCCACACGAATCCTCAATGATAAAGAGGTTGCCGATTGCGCGTCCGCTCGAATGATTTGTTCTGCCGCTTGTCCGTAGAAAGAGACTGCTTGCATGGATGCGGACATTCGCTGCTCATACGGATTCGGATCACGCTCTTTCTTCCGCAATTGTCGCCGGTCAGACATTAACCGCGCTGCTCTTGCTTTAACAACTTCTGCTTGCGCCCGATGCCCCAGCGATAACCGCCAGGGCCACCGTCTTCGCGGATGACGCGGTGGCAGGGCGTGGCGAGGGCGACTGGATTCGTGGCACAGGCGCGAGCCACCGCACGCGCCGCCTGCGGCTGTCCGATGGCGTAGGCGATATCTCGATAAGAGCGCGTGCTGCCGTAAGGGATGAGGCGTAGTTCTTCCCAAACACGACGCTGAAACGCCGTCGCCTGCACGTCGAGAGGCAAGTCGAGCGAGGTTTGATGCCCGTCCAGATAACGCAAGAGAGGCTCAATCCATTCTGCCAGTGTCGCCTCATCTTTGCGTATTTCGGCGGCTGAAAATTCGTCGCGCAGTATATTTTCAAGCTCCTCGTCGGAGTCGCCCAAACGAACGGCACACAGCCCGCGCTCGGTCGCGGCGACGAGCAAGCGTCCCAGAGCGCAACCAACGATTGCATAAGTGATAACCACTCCTGTTCCGCCGCGATGGTACACGGCGGGAGTCATGCCCAACTCTGAATTCGCTTTCTCATACAGACGGCTGCTCGAACTATAACCAGCGTCGTACATCGCAGCAGTCACGGATTCTCCTTCTTTAATATGCTCTTTGAACTGGCTGACACGATGCGCCGCTCCATATTGACGCGGCGTAACGCCCGTGATGTTCTTAAATGTTCGCTGCAAGTGATAAGGACTGATGCCTAATTCAGCACTGAGAGCGGCAAGCGACAACGAACCTTCCGTGTGAGACTCAATCATCCGGCAGGCGCGTTCGACCGTTTCCACCCGTGGATCACCTGAACGCTGCGGTCGGCACCGCCGGCAAGCGCGAAATCCGGCGATCTCAGCGTTTTCATGAGAAGCAAAGAACTCCGCTTGCTCTCTTCGCGGACGACGCGATGGGCATGACGGCTTACAATATATTCCCGTTGAGCGCACGCCATAAACGAAGACTCCGTTAAAGCGTGCGTCTCTCATTTGGACCGCCTTCCAGCGCGCTTCTTCATCTATCATTCGCACTTCCAAAAACACATTCTGATTTTTGCTCATAATCTCCACCTCGACACGTATGTTATGGCAAACACGCATGACGCCTCTATCCGAATCTTGCCTTCAAACTCAAACGAATTTTGAGCGCAGGAACCGGACACGGGGCGGGCGGCTCGAATGTTCTGCGGGGCTGCCCGCGACCGGAGCGCGGAACTGCCAGCATGCAACCGCGCATCGAGAGCGCCTGAGATTGCTGCCACTCAGATAAGTAGCGGAGATCAGGAACTTCGCCGTTGAAGCGAGGGAGTTAAACCGTCGATTCCGGCTGCTTCATGGCACGGCGCGAAGATGTATCACGTAACGAGCACGGCCACCATCAAAGGCGTACCGGCCCCCCCATTGCTCCGCTGATCTCGGCGGCGGGTTGAAGGTACACGTATTATCATTGTTTACGGTGATGCTTACCACGCCGAGGATGTCATCAGTGTTGGTAGCGTCCCTCTCGAACAGGATAAAGTCGTAAACGTACCCAAGCGCTGGATCGAGCGTGCTGCCGACTTCGAGATTCAATTCGCGGAATTCATCTCTACTCAGCCGGACGATATCAGCATGTTCGCGGATCACGCCAGAGGTAGAGCCGTCTCTCCACGCGAGACGACAACCGACCTCATCCGTCGATCCCTGTAGAAAACCGTCGTTTGTATCTAGGCACTGTATTCTATTCAGAAATATGCGCGGCATTGGGTCTACCTCCAAATTGGGGAGCTAAATATAACCCTGAAGTCACATATCTATAAAACTTCCGGGGCGAGTTACCTACAATTACACTGTTTCAACAGGTGAGCAGCACGGACGCCCGAGTCAATCCGCCGCGAGCGAGCAGCATCCAGCCACAAAGCTGCTCCTCGACGATGAAAAACCTGGTGTCAAGCGGTCGGGTTGAATGAGTTGTGAGGCGCGGGTTACGGTTTTTGATGTGGGCAAAAAGGCGCTTGAGAAGATCGAACAATAAGTAGGTCTTCCAGGCAATTCAGTAACAGACAAGGAGTGTTTTATCGCTACTGATAAGGACGTGCGAATTAACGGGGAAATCAACGCCCCTGAGGTTCGCCTGCTTGGCCCGGAAGGCCAGCAAATAGGAATCGTAAGCCTCGTGGATGCAACGCGCCAAGCGGACGAAGCGGAATTGGATCTGGTGGAGATTGCACCCACCGCGAAGCCGCCGGTATGCCGCATCATGGATTACGGCAAATTCAAATACCGTGAAGCCAAGAAGGCCCATGAGGCAAAGCTCAAGCAGAAGCAGATTCAGGTCAAGGAAATCAAAT
>JANOGZ010001106.1:0-1075 GCA_031406255.1 Pyrinomonadaceae bacterium
AACAGGACGGCGAACGCCGACCAGCTTCGTCTCATTGGCAACGTTAAACGCATTTAAATCTCCGATGATTTGTGGATGATTGGACAGTAAGGGGGTTCGGGGAGTATAAAGGTTGTAAAAACTACTGTCAATAGTCGGAGCGAAGATCAGATCCAGATATGTACAACATGCTGTTCGCCCTCGCTGGTCTCTTTTTCTGGAGTTTTTTAGCTGCCACGGTGCTGCCCCTCAGTTCCGAAGCTCCGCTTGTGGTGTATGTTCGCTCCTATCATCAGCTCCCGATTCCGGTGCTGGTGGCCACCGCCGGTAACTATCTCGGCGCATGTACGACCTACTGGATCGGAAGGCGCACGGCGCGGGCTCTCGGTAGGGGGCTTGAGGCCGCTCGGAACAACACCCGAAGCGCCAGACTTCTGCGTCGTTTCGGCCAACCTGTTTTACTTCTCTCGTGGGTGCCGATCCTCGGCGACGCGCTGGTGGCACTCGCCGGGGCGATGAGACTGCCTTTCGGGGCCTTCTCATTGTGGGTGGCAATCGGCAAGGGACTTCGCTACTTAGCGGTGGCTTGGGCCGCGGCCCTTTAGTGAACATCAAATCATTGACCCGAAGATGCGGTGCATCTCGTAATCTCAGATCGGAGGATGACTTGATTAGATCAGTCAGGGCGCATTACACCAGACGGGCCCTGGACGCGGCTTCGGCGCGCCGGTTGACCTCCTCCCAGCTGACGTTCTGCATGAAGGCGTCAACCAAAGGCTGGCCGATCCCTACAAATGCCCGTCGTGATTGAAGAATAGGTACTGCCTTGTTCTTGGATACACGCGTTAGAAAAGAGGGAGAAAACGCATGAAGCGTCGTCAGTTTCTGACCGCTACCGGGGCCGGTCTCGCAACCGCTGCCGTTGCTATGCCTGCCATTGCGCAGAGCGCGCCTGAAGTGAAGTGGCGTGTAACTTCGAGCTTCCCCAAGTCGCTCGATACGATTTTCGGTGCTTCCGAAACCTTGGCCAAGGCCGTGGCTGAAATGACCGACAACAAGTTCCAGATCCAGGTCTTCGCCGCCGGCGAAATCGTCC
>JANOGZ010001127.1:0-2069 GCA_031406255.1 Pyrinomonadaceae bacterium
CCTCACCCTCCTTGTCTCCATTTGCGCGGAAGAGAGGCGCGTGCGCCGTCGTCACTGGCAAAGCACAGCATATATAATCCTATCGACGGCGTGAAGACCGACATGGCGAAGAGACAATACACGACACGGCAGGGGCAGGCACTTGCTTTTATCTATTACTACACGAAGATCCACGGCGAGCCGCCCGCGGAGATCGATATCGCACGCTACTTTCGGATCTCCCCGCCGGCGGCACACCAGATGGTGGTATCTCTTCAGAGCCGAGGGCTGATCGAGAGAATTCCCGGACGCGCGAGATCGATACGGGTGCTGCTCGCGCGGGCCGAGCTTCCGGATCTGGAATGAACAGATGAGCGAGTACCAATACTACGAGTTCCTCGCCATCGACAGTTCGCTTTCGGAGCGCGAGATGAAAGAGCTACGCGCCATCTCGACGCGCGCCGAGATCACACCGACAAGCTTCATTAACGAGTATCACTGGGGTGACTTCAAAGGCGACGAGTACAATTTTCTCAGGCGTTACTTTGATGCCTTCGTCTATGTGGCGAACTGGGGCACACATCGTTTCATGCTGCGGCTCCCGAAAGTACTCATCGATGCGCGTGAGGTGCGGAGATACTGCGGCCCTCACAACTTTTCGGCGCGGGCGGCCGGAGACTCGTTGGTTCTCGACTTCACAAGCGATACGGAGGAGTACGAGGACTGGGAAGAGGCCGGCGGGCTGATGGCCTCGCTCGCGCCGATGCGAGCCGAGTTGCTTCGAGGCGACCAGCGAGGGCTCTATCTCGGCTGGTTGCTGCGTGCGCAGGAAGAGGAACTCGATGAGAGCGAGGTTGAGCCACCAGTGCCGGACGGATTGAACGCCCTCTCGGCGTCGCTCGCCCGGCTTGCGGACTTCCTCAGGATCGACCAGGACCTGCTCGCCATCGCAGCCGAGCGAAGCTCCGCCGAGTCAAACGCAAACGCTGGTCTGGCCGAATGGATCGCCGCGCTGCCTGTCAGGGAGAAGGACCGGCTCCTGCTCGATGTAATCCGGGGCCAGGATGCGCACATTGGCGCACAGCTTCTGGTGCGGTTTCGATCATCCCGGAAAGGAAAGGAAGAAGCGCAGAGCGAGCGTCAGCGGCGCACGGTGGGTGAGCTTCTCGATGCGGCCGCTCACCATCGTGCAGCGCGCGAGCGGGAGGAGGCGCGCCGTGCCGCCGCGGCTCGTGCCCGGAAGGAAGCAGAGCAGGCGAGAGCCCGTGCCGAATACCTCGACCAGCTGGCGACGCGGGAGGACGCAGTGTGGAATGAAGTGGAGCGGCTCGTCGCGGCGCGGCTGCCGAAGGCGTACGATGAAGCGGTCGCCCTCCTTGTTGACCTGCGGGATGTGGCTGAACGCGCGAACGCGAGTACGCAGTTTAGATCCCGCCTCGCAACCCTCACCGGGCGGTATTCGAACCGGCCCGGTCTGCTCAAGCGGCTAAAAAGCGTAGGGCTGGCAGGCGATGAGTGAAGCAGATTTCAAGCAGCGAAGACTTGATCAGCTTGTTCGAGGCTTTATAAATCGGCGTTCCGTGCTTATGCTACAATCTATTTGCTATGACAACCATCACTATTACGCCCGAACAAGCTAACACCTATCGCGCCGTCACCGGCGACAAAGAATCTACGGGGCGCACGGCGGGCGAGGCTTTGGACGCGCTCGCGTTGCAGCTTACCGACGACGAAAGCGGCACACTCGTCATCGTGCAGAACCGTAAGGCTGATCGCTTCTTCAACGCGGCGCAGCAAGCGCGTCTTACCGAACTGATGCAACAGCGCGAAGTCAGAACCTTGTCGCCGGAAGAAGAAGGAGAAATAGAAAATTTGATTGAAGCCGAGCTTATCGGCGCACGCGAGAGAACGGAGACCTTGCTCCGTGAACTCAAACCATGAATCCGCATTACCCGTTCGTTTCCGCCCGCGCCCACCATATCTGCGAGTATTGCCACGCGCCCGAAGCGATTTTTAATCTACCCTTTGAAGTCGTGCAGCCGAAACCAGTTATAGTCAGTACGCCGACGAAGATTCTCACAGGACCAGAT